>CANGPL010000017.1 GCA_947455725.1 Hyphomicrobiales bacterium
ATCGTCGTCATGAATAAAGGCGTGATTGAGCAGGTCGGGACGCCGGATGAGGTTTATCATCAGCCAGCCTCCACCTATGTTGCGGGCTTTGTCGGATCACCAGGTTTGAATTTGTTGCATGTGAATTTTGATCGCTCGACGCATTCGCTCCGGTTCAAGGACGGGCAAGTCCTGAAGCTAGATTCGACGCATGGTGTGAACGTGCCTGATGGCCCGATTGTCTTTGGCTTCCGTGCCGAACAGGCAAGAGTAACGGAAGGGGATGGGCTTACGATCACGGCGAATTTCAACGAAGCCCTAGGGTCAAACTATCTCGTACATGGTCGCCTTGGTTATGAGGAAGCCATTATTTCGTTACCGGGCGACCATCCGTTTCAGGCGGATGCTGCGTTGAAGATAACGATCCATGAGAGAGCAATGCATTTTTTCGACGCCCAAACGGGACGAAGGCTTGACTGAGCGGTTAGAGACCAAATTCAGTCATTATATTACGTAGCGTTATGTGTTGTTCGGCGCGCCTACTGAGCCCGATGGCGTTGTTGAAACGGGAGATGTTACGGGCGGGAGCTTGTAAAAAATGCTTTCATCCGAGGATACGGGATTGAAAGAGCCTAAAGGTGGGCTTTTATGGGCTTTTCGCTTTGATGGTACCGATCCGCCGGTATTGTTAGATGCTTTTCCAAACGAATTAATTATCGACGCTCCAAACCATTGGTACTGGCTCCATTTTGCTTCGTCTCATGAGCAGGCACGTCACCTTATACGAGACCTGCCATTCCTTTCCGATGACGCCAAAGATAGTTTGATTGATCAGGATGGTGGCTTACGATTGGATGTTGAAGGCGACACCCTTTATGGTGCCATTTCCGATTTTGAGCGTGATTTGTCCGGCCGCACGAAGGAAACTGCTAAGCTCGCCTTTGCGCTCAATAAGCGTTTGTTCATTAGCATGCGGCGGCATGCCTTACATTCAACCGATCGTGTTCGGCGACAGATTTCGAAGGGGCATTATCCAACCTCGCCGATAGATTTGCTCGAGATGATTTTTTCGCATTTCACCCATGCGGTAGCGAGTGAATTATCGGGTTTATCGGACATTTTAGATGAGATTGAAGACCGCGTATTGCAACCCGAAGTAAATGATGATCGGGTTCGTCTTGCGCCTATTCGGCGAATGTCGGCGCGCCTGCATCGCGATATTTTCGCAATGCGAAACTCTTTCGTCCGATTTGAAAAATTACAATTGGCTTTACCGGCAGATTTTGACGACGTAGCCCTTCGACTATCGCGTGAGCTTGAGGCTTTGGACCATGATGCTGTGTTGGTGCAGGATCGGGCGCGTCTGTTGCAGGATGAAATGGCCGCGAAGACGAATGCGGCGATCAATGACAATCTTCGTATCTTGTCGATTCTAACATCATTACTCCTGCCGCCAACCTTGATTGCTGGTATTTTCGGGATGAATGTTAAAGATCTGCCGTTTCTCGAAACGCCGGGCGGGTTTTGGTATGTGACTGGCTTGTGCCTACTTTCAAGCTTTTTTGCTTACAGGTTGATGAAAAAGCTGGATATTACATAGGGTTGTAATTTTCAGATCCGTGTCACTTAAATTTCATGATTGACGCCTATTCACATGACAATCGGATATAAATCATTCCCGGTGCCGGAGAAAATCATGCGTCATTTTTCATACTTAAAAACATCACTGTTCGCACTTGGCTTGGTAGCATTAAGCACATCTGTGTCCTATGCAGAAACCAAATTTACCTTTGGTCTATGGGGTGACATGCCATATGCGAAGGCTAAGGATCAGGACAAGATGCCAGCGCTTTTGGATAGCATCAATTCATCGGACATCGCTTTTTCGATCTATGATGGCGACATAAAGGATGGCAGCTCGAAGTGCACAGATGACGTGTTCGCAGACGCTACAAAAATGTTCAACACGTTGAAGCAGCCGACGGTTTATGTGCCGGGCGACAATGAGTGGACCGATTGCCACCGCACGAACAATGGTGGGTATGACCAGCTTGAGCGTTTGTCATTTATCCGGAAGACGATGTTTTCAACGCCAAACAGCTATGGTCAAAAGACAATTGCTCTCGAGCATCAAGGAAAGATCGGCGAGAAATTTGTTGAAAATACCCGCTTTGTAAGAGAAGGTATTATCTTCGTTGGTCTGAACGTTCCTGGATCCAACAACAACAAAGTGCTTGACGACAAGGAATGCATCAATAAAAGCGCACGCACACCGGAAATCTGTGCTGTTGGAAATAAGGAATATGAAGAGCGTGATGCTGCCAATGTCGCTTGGATGGCGGAATCTTTTAAAATAGCCCGCGATACAAAAGCCGCCGGTATCGTTTTGGTTTGGCAAGGAGACCCGGGCTTCGATCTGCCTGAAACCGAAGAGATCGATGAACGCACGGATGCTGGCCACAGCGGTTATACTAACTTCCTCGCCAAGCTGGTGAGCGAGACGGAAAACTACGCTGGCCAAGTGCTTATTGTTCATGGCGATACCCATTTCTTTAAGCTCGATAAACCGCTCTATTCACCGACAAAAGTACTTCCAAATCTGACTCGCCTTCAAACCTTTGGCAGCCCGTCGATTCACTGGGTTCGAGTTTCGGTTGACCCGGCATCAGCGAACGTCTTCACGGTTGATCCAGTTATCGTGAAGCAGAAATAATTTCTTTTCCGGATTACCTCAGCGACTGAAGCGGCAGATCTATTTGATCTGCCGCTTTAATTTTTAACGAAATAATTAGAGAAAATCGTATTTAATGAAAGGTGGAACGATGTCTCATGTTATTAACTCTATATTGGCATTAGAAGCTCTTTACGGGCTGCCCGGCGAAACCTGCGTGGCGAAAGAGATCACTTATCTATCGCCTGAATACCGCGCGATGATGGAGGCTTCGCCTTTTGCCGCATTGGCGACCTCTGGCCCTGAGGGGCTCGATTGTTCGCCGCGTGGCGACAGGCATGGCCACCTCGTTCGTATCGTCGATGATCGTACTTTGATGATGCCGGATCGACGCGGCAATAAACGGACCGACTCGCTTAAAAATATCATTCGTGACCCGCGTGTCGCGCTGATGTTTTTAATCCCTGGATCAGGCAATGCACTGCGCGTGAATGGCAGTGCCTATATCGATGCTGATCCTGCTTTGTGTGAGAGTTTTGCCGTTGACGGTCAAAATCCACTTTCGGTGATTGTGATCACGATTGAGGCCGTTTATTTCCAATGTGCGCGAGCCCTTATTCGCTCGGAATTATGGAATCCGGAACGCCATATTGACCCTGCATCCCTGCCGACGCCGGGGCAGATTTTAGCCCGGCTCAGCAATGATCAAGTCGGCGGTCCCGACTATGATCGGGAATGGCCAGAACGGGCTAAGAAATCGATGTGGTAAGGCGCTTAGGCGCGCTTACGCTGGTTGAGATAGCCCGACTTTTCAAGCTCAGCAATCTTGTCGCTCACGGACTTCCACGTCTCAAAACTCTTGATGTCGCCTCGGGAGCGGCAATTTTCTGCCCGATCGAGGGTTTGCTTGAAGGCTGATTTTCCGGATCGAAAAAGGGCAGCTTTCGCATGAATTTCAATGGCTTGATCAATTGTGACAACCATGGGTGTCAAATCTTTCTGAACGCTAACCAGCCGCCGGATCATCCGATGACCGTGCAAAAGGCAGTGGAGATACGCGACCAATTGCCTCATTTTTTAGCAGTTAAGGTGAAGTTTGAAAAGCCCCACGGGCAGGGCGTCCTCGATGTCGGCGCGAGCGCGGGTTAAATGGGTCGATTAGATCATCCACAGCCTGTCATGCCGATGTCATCGAAAACTCCTAATCCGCTGTTACGGTTTAGGAGAGAGTGTGATGCTGGTCATTGATGGATTAAGCAAAATTTATGGCACCAATGCAGCCGTCGATTCGGTCTCGCTTTCGATAAAGCCTGGTAGCTTTGTGGGCGTTATCGGACGTTCCGGCGCTGGCAAATCGACGCTTCTTCGGATGATCAACCGGCTGAACGACCCGACCCATGGTCGGATCATGTTTGACGGCGTTGATGTGACATCTCTTCAAGGCGCGGAGCTTCGCGAATGGCGTCGCCGCTGCGCGATGATTTTCCAACAATTCAATTTGGTTGGCCGCTTGGATGTTTTGACCAATGTGTTGATGGGTCGCCTTTCAGGTGCGCCAGGTTGGCGTACCATGCTCAAACTTTGGGGCGATGACGACAAAGCCATTGCGCTTGCAGCCTTAGAGCAATTCGACATTGCTAATCTGGCCGCACAACGCGCCGATCAGCTTTCGGGTGGCCAGCAACAACGCGTCGCCATCTGCCGCGCTTTGGTCCAAGAGCCTGATATTATTTTGGCTGACGAGCCGATTGCTTCGCTTGATCCGCGTAATACTAAAATTGTGATGGATGCACTTTTGCGCATCAATAAGCATTTCGGCATTACCGTTATTTGTAATCTTCATTCTCTCGATTTGGCTCGCACCTATTGCGAGCGGCTTGTCGGTATGGCGCAGGGTCGATTGGTTTTCGACGATGTTCCTTCCGCGCTCACCGATGATGTAGCCCGCGAGCTTTACGGCTTAGAGGGGAACGAGGTGATGGATATTTCTTCTGCTGCTGAAAAAATGCCCGCAGGCATTACAGCGGTTGCCTAGAAACATTCGGCTCGGATTGATTCCGATCTGGCTGGTGTATGACCTGACTAACATCGTTATTAAGGAGATGAGACCATGATCACGCGTCGTATTATGCTTGCTGCGACTGCCGCTATGGCAATCGTTGGTACCGCTTCGGGCACATTCGCTCAAGAGTGGAAGTCGAAATATCCAGAACTGACCTTCGCCGTTGTTCCTGCTGAAAACGCAGCAGACACCACCAACCGTTGGCAGCCTTTGATGGACCACCTCTCGAAGACGATTGGCGTTCCAGTGAAGCTTCGTATTGTCAATGATTACGCCGCCGTGGTTCAAGGCCAGAAAGAAGGCACGATCCATATCGGTCTTTATGGTGCTGCTTCTTTCGCCCGCGCTATCATCGTTGGCGCAGATGTTTCGCCTTTTGGTATTGAAGTGAACAAAGACGGTTCGACCGGCTATTATTCGGTCGTCTATGTCAAGAAAGACAGCCCCTTCCAAAAGCTTGAAGATTTGAAGGGCAAGACGCTTGGCCTCGTCGATCCAAATTCAACCTCAGGCAACAATGTGCCGCGCTTTGAAATGAACAAGCTCGGCATTGATCCTGATAAATATTTCTCGAAAGTCGTTTATGCCGGTACGCATGAAAATGCTGCTATCGGTGTTGCACAGGGCACGTTCGACGCCTGCTTCAATGCTTGGACAAACGAAGAAGATTCAGACGCTTTGAAGGCCGACAAGAAGGGCCTTTTGAAATTTAGCGATCTTCGCATCATCTATAAGTCGCAGCCGATCCTCAATGGACCGCTCGCTTATTTGAACTCGATGCCGGAAGACCTCAAGAAGACCGTTGTTGACGCCTTCTTGAACGCCTACACGGCAAACCGTGAGGCCTTTGATAAGGCTTATGACGGCAAGAAGCTTTCCTATAAGGCGATCACCACGAAGGACTATCAGCCAACGATCGACCTCGTGAAGTTCGTTGACGAGCTCAAGAAGAAGTCCTGATCTTTGATCAAAAGAAAGGCGACAGAGAAATCTGTCGCCTTTTTTGGTAGGGAGCTGCTGACGTGACAACGACGATCCATCCTTTGCCCGATGAGCAAAATAGCCGGTTGCAGGCCGAATATGCGGCGACCGTGGCTCAGAAGCGGCGGCAGTTTTTTCTTGGGATGATCATCGTAGCGCTATTGGTCGTATTAGCCGCAATGGGTGCCGAAGTTGACCCGCATAAATTTGCGAGCAATTTCTGGAAATTCCCGCGCTATTTTTATGATATGACGCCTAAGATTGGTGTCGCTACTTTTTTTGACGATGTTGCGGAGTGGTATTGGGGTTTGGGCAAATGGCTTAAACTCATGGCCGAGACCCTTCTCATCGCCTATATCGGAACGATTACCGGCGCCATCGCGGCTTTCGTGCTGTCCTTTTTCGCGAGCAATAGTCTTTCGGTTAACAGCTGGTCGAAATTTGCCGCGCGCCGTTTGCTCGAATTTTGCCGGACGGTTCCCGATATCGTTTTCGCGCTGATGTTTGTGGTCAGTTTCGGGCTTGGGCCTTTTCCCGGTGTGTTGGCGCTCGCCATTCATACGGCAGGCGCTTTGGGCAAACTCTTCTCAGAAGTCGTTGATAATATCGATATCAAGCCCGTGGAAGGCTTGCGCGCCAGTGGCGCCTCTTGGACGCAACAGGTGCGCTTTGCAGCGGTGCCGCAGGTTTTATCAAATTTTACGAGTTATGCGCTGTTGCGCTTTGAAATCAATGTCCGTGGTGCCGCTGTGATGGGCTTTGTCGGCGCGGGCGGTATTGGCCAATTGCTCATCGAATATGTCCGCAAATTTTATTATGTGGATGTAGGCGCGGTGCTCATCATCATCATTCTGACCGTTATGTTGATTGATTATGGGACGGAAAAAATCCGGCATCGCCTCATCGCTATGGAGGGTGTGTCGTGAATACGAGCGCTACCAAAACGAGCATGCGGGATCGCTTCCCTGAAATCGGTGAGATGCGTGCAAAATATGCGCACGCTTTTAAAGGCGATCCCCGCCAACGCCGGTTGATGTATTCGATTGGCTCTGGTCTGGTCGCGCTTTATGTTTTTGGCCTCTATTATGTCGGCTTTTCGCCGCTGATGCTGATCAACGGATTTGGTAAATTTGGTATTGTTGTAAAAGCGATGATGCCGCCAGATCCGGGCTCATGGGACAACGCCGTTGTTTTTACGCGCGGCGTTGTTGAGACGCTCGCTATGGCTTTTTTTGGTACCATTTGTGCGGCGCTCCTTGCGCTGCCCTTTGGCTTTCTTGCAGCGCGCAATATTGTTTCGAATTCAATTTTGCACCATGCCGCGCGGCGTTTTCTTGATATCATCCGGGGCATTGATACGTTGATCTGGGCATTGATCTGGGTCGGCGTTGTCGGCCTTGGACCGTTTGCTGGCGTGCTGGCGATTATCACATCCGATTTCGGCGCGTTCGGTAAGCTCTTTTCTGAAGCCATTGAGGCTGCTGATCAAAAGCCGGTTGAAGGCATTGTCGCCTCTGGCGGATCGCGGCTTGAAAGCATTCGATTTGGTATTGTGCCGCAAATTCTGCCGGTACTGCTCGGCCAAGTGCTGTATTTCTTTGAATCGAATACGCGCACAACCACCATTATCGGCATTGTGGGTGCAGGCGGCATTGGCCTTTATTTGACCGAAACCATCCGCACCTATTTATGGGAAGAGACGTCTTTCATTATCGTATTGGTCCTGATCACGGTTGCGGCGATTGATTGGATATCGAGCAAACTTCGGGTTGCCATTATTGGCGCGCGGCCGGTTTAATCCGCTTCAACAATAAATTGAACGCGCGCTGGCGAAAATGCGCTTTCAACGACTTGCAAAGGCGTACTGTCGGCTAGGCTATCGATCCCCTCCGACGTTAGCACAGGGTCGCCATAGCTTAAGTCAAGACGGGCGACTTCTTCTTGCGTTGCGATCCGCGCCGAGAGCGCCGTTGAAAGCCGCCGATAGGCGTCAATGCCATAATGCCGGAAGGCTTCGGTAATCGACGTATTATGGTCGCGTAACACCGATGGGAAATCGGGAAAGCGGGTTGTCGACAGATAATGGATGGATAGGGAAATGGGCTTGCCACCCGCGGAGTTTAGCGCTTCCACCCGCCATACCGAATCCGATGTTGGCAGGTGGAGGGATTGCGAAATGCTGATCGGGATGGTGATGCAATGGACCGACAGGATGCGCCCCGTCGCTTCGATGCCTGCGGCGTTAAAATTTTGCCGGAAGCTGACCGAGCGGCCAATCCGATAGGGAAAGCGCCGACCGGTTACAAAACTGCCCCGGCCTTGCTCGACCGAGACGAGCCCCTGTTCCTGCAAATGACGCAAGGCCTGGCGGGCGGTGTGGCGATGCACGCCGTAGCGGGCGGCGAGTTCCAGCGCAGTCGGTAGTCCTTTGCCGGGCGTGTGGGTACCGCTCGCAATTTCCGCGGCGATATCATCGGCGATGCGCTTCCATGCCGTGACGGGTGCCGATTTTTGGGCTGTTCCTGCTGCCATTGCTTGTTTCCCGTCACGAAAGCGTCATGCCAAACGTATAGACCTTTAATCGGAATCGCGCTAATAGGTCTAGACCTATCGTGATTTGTGACCAAGATCAACCAAAGGTTTTGACCGTGCTCGACGCCAAGAAAGACACAGCGCGACAGCGATGGATGGGGGTTCTGGCGCGCGCTTCGGCGGCCGAGATTGCCGGGCTTTTTGCAAGCCTTGAGGACCGGCCTGACTACCAAATCATCAAGCGCCCCGAAACGGGGACGTTGATGGTCGAGGGCCGCGCGGGCGGCGCCGGGCAGAGGTTTAATGTCGGTGAAGCCACCATGACCCGCTGCGTGATCCGCCTAACGGACGGGCGCATAGGATTTTCCTATGCGCTTGGGCGTGATCGCGTAAAAGCCGAACAGTCTGCCGTCTTGGATGCGCTATTGCAGAGCGGCGATCAGCGCGTTGTCGTCCTTCAAAACGGTATTGGTGCGTTGGAGCGCACGCAGAAAGAGGCGCGCGAATTGGCCTCTCGCAAGGCCGCTGCAACCAAGGTCAATTTCTTTACCCTTGTTCGCGGAGATGGTTGATCATGAGCGCGCTTGACCATTCCTCGCTTGCGATGGGCTTGGCTGATCCTGTGTTTGGATCGCAACTCGTTTTCCGCACCTTACTGAAAGCCTTCGCTGCGCCGGGTACTATCTTTGATCTACCCGAGACAATTTCCGGTGTGCCAGAGCAGCTTCCCTCCGCTGCAGCGGCTGCGCTCTTAACCATGGCCGATTACGAAACGCCGATTTGGCTTGCAAAGCCTTTTGAAAGCATTCGTCCATGGCTCGTGTTTCACACCGGCGCGTCATCGTCGCGTGAGCCAGCGGAAGCCAAATTTGCAGTGATTTCTGCCGAGCATTCGGATGTCAGTCTCAGCAGCTTTCATCAAGGTGACGAACGTTATCCTGATCTTTCGACAACGCTGATTGTCGTCTGCTCGTCACTCGAAGGTGGCAGGCCCGTAACGCTCGATGGACCGGGCATCAAAGATACAATCGTCTTTGCGCCAAAAGATATTAAACCGGCTCTATGGGCAGAGATTGCAGAGAATAACGCGCTCTTTCCTTTGGGCGTTGATCTGATTTTTGTCGCAGGAGCCAAGCTCGCCGCGTTACCACGTTCGACGCAAATCAGCGGGGATTTTTAAATGTATGTCGCGGTAAAAGGCGGCGAGGCCGCTATTCTTGCAACGCATGATCTTGTCGCCGAAGAGCGCCGCGGTGATGTGTCGGTCCCGGAAATCAGCGTCGAGCAAATCCGTGAGCAGATGCAATTATCCGTCGCACGCGTGATGAATGAAGGCTCGCTCTATGACGAGGACTTAGGCGCGCTCGCGCTGAAACAGACGCAAGGCGATTTAATTGAAGCCGCGTTTTTAATGCGCGCTTATCGCACAACGCTACCGCGCTTTGGTTCTTCCGTTCCGGTTGATACCGCGACAATGGCCATTCGCCGCCGTATATCGGCCACCTATAAGGATTTACCCGGCGGGCAGGTGTTAGGTCCAACCTATGATTACACGCATCGTCTGTTTGATTTCACCTTGATGGCGAATGGTGAGCACGCGCCCGCTGCAACCGCAGCCGACCATTCGCTTGATGCTGCTATGCCGCGTGTTCCCGATATTTTGGGCGACGAAGGCTTGATGGAAGCGGAGGTGCCACCTCAGCACGATCCGCGACCTTTCGATCTGACGCGCGATCCGGTTGAGTTTCCGGCAGGCCGTGATGTACGTTTGCAAACTTTGTCACGCGGTGACGAGGGTTTTCTGCTCGGGCTTGCTTATTCCGTGCAACGCGGATTTGGCGGTAATCATCCCTTTGCCGGTGAAATTCGCATGGGCGAAGTAGCCGTTTCCTTTGTACCAGAAGAATTGGGCTTCGAGATCGATCTTGGCGAGATCACTCTCACCGAATGTCA
Organism: Hyphomicrobiales bacterium; assembly: GCA_947455725.1. Lineage (GTDB taxonomy): Bacteria > Pseudomonadota > Alphaproteobacteria > Rhizobiales > Beijerinckiaceae > CAIUPE01. The sequence continues at coordinate 10,179 of CANGPL010000017.1, forward strand.
AATGGTCAATCAGTTTAAAGGCTCCATTGAGCAACCGCCGCAATTCACGCGCGGCTATGGGCTTGCCTTTGGCCATGCCGAACGCAAAGCCATGTCGATGGCGATTATTGATCGCTCGTTGAAAGCGCGCGAGTTTGGCGAGGCTGCGGAGTATCCCGCACAACAAGAAGAGTTCGTGCTGTATCACTGCGACAATGTTGAAGCGTCAGGCTTTGTCGAACATTTAAAGCTGCCGCATTATGTCGATTTTCAAGGCGAGTTGGAATTGCTGCGTAAAATTCGACGCGAGCAAAAAGAACGCTTGGCTGAGCGGAAGGAAGCGGCAGAATGACGATGCTTCAGCACGATCCCGATTATAATTTTGGCTATCTCGACGAGCAAACCAAACGCATGATTCGTCGCGCGCTCTTAAAGGCTGTGGCTATTCCGGGCTATCAAGTCCCGTTTGGCTCGCGCGAGATGCCACTGGCGCGAGGATGGGGTACGGGCGGCATTCAAATCACCGCTGCCCTGATCGGCCCTGAAGACCGCTTGAAAGTGATTGATCAAGGCGCAGATGATACGACCAATGCCGTATCCATACGTCGCTTTTTCGCGCGTGTTTCGGGTGTGGCGACGACAGAAGAAACGAGCGAGGCGAGTATCATCCAAACGCGCCATCGTATTCCGGAAAAACCGCTCGATGAAGGACAGATTCTCGTCTATCAAGTGCCGCAGCCTGAGCCTTTGCGCAAACTTGAGCCCTCCGAAGTTGAAACACGGAAAATGCATGCATGGGCTGAATATGGTGCGATGCATGTCAGGCTCTATGAAGACATTGCGCGTTTTGGTCATGTTGCAACGACCTATTCTTATCCGGTGATGGTGAATGACCGTTATGTGATGTCACCCACGCCTATTCCGAAATTCGATAATCCGAAAATGGATGATATGCCGGCCTTGCAATTATTTGGTGCGGGCCGCGAAAAACGGATTTATGCGATACCGCCTTACACCAAAGTGAAAAGCCTCGATTTTGAAGATCATCCTTTCACCATTCAAAGCTGGACCGAGCCTTGCGCGCTTTGTGCGGCGACGGACAGCTATCTAGATGAAGTGATTACGGATGATCACGGCGGGCGCATGTTTGTCTGCTCCGATAGTTCTTATTGTGAAGACCGTCGGGCGAAGGGCCATATCGGCAAAGAATTGGCCGTGGCGGAAGCACTTGATTACGTCGATCGCGGAGAGGGAGCCTCACACGATGCGTGAATCATCAACACCGGTGATTGCCGATCCCGATCCGATTCTGATCGCCAAAAATGTGACCAAACATTATGGCGAGCGGATTGGCTGTGAGGATGTTTCCTTTTCGCTGTGGCCGGGCGAGGTGCTCGGCATTGTCGGTGAATCGGGGTCGGGTAAATCCACGCTGCTGCGTTGTTTAGCCGGTATTGATCGGCCGACCAGTGGTGAAATTTTATTTCGCCATGAGGGTGAGCCGATTAGCCTTTTTAATATTCCTGAGCCCACGCGTCGCAAATTGATGCGGACCGAATGGGGCATTGTGCACCAAAATCCGCGCGATGGATTGCGCATGGATGTATCCGCTGGCGGCAATGTTGGCGAACGTTTGATGGATCGTGGGGATCGTCACTATGGCAAGATTCGTCGCTCTGCCATGGAGTGGTTGACACGCGTTGAAATCAATGAAGACCGGATCGATGATCGTCCCCGTCAATTCTCAGGTGGCATGCAGCAACGCTTGCAAATCGCGCGTGTGCTTGTTCCCGAGCCCCGCCTTGTGTTCATGGATGAGCCAACAGGTGGCCTCGATGTATCGGTGCAGGCCCGTTTGCTTGATCTGTTACGCGTTCTTGTGCGCGATTTAGGGATTGCCGCTGTCATCGTCACGCATGACCTTGCGGTCGCGAGACTGCTCACCGATCGGCTGATGGTGATGAAAGGCGGCTATGTGGTCGAAGAAGGCCTGACCGATCAAGTGCTTGATGACCCACACCATGCTTACACTCAATTACTGACATCGGCTGTTCTGGCGGCATAACCAAACTCGATGTCGCGAAACTGTCATCAACGCTGCCTAAACCGCAGCTGAAAGCGAGCGCCTTATGACGACCATGCTGAAAGCAGAAGGGCTGACCAAGCAGTTTGTCCTGCACCATCAGGACAGCGTCACCTTGCCCGTTTTTGCCGAAGTGAGCTTTTCGGTTGATCAGAGCGAGGCCGTCATTCTACATGGTCCATCAGGCGTTGGTAAATCGACCTTGCTGCGCATTCTCTATGGCAATTATCGCCCGAGTAAAGGACATGTGCATATTCGCCATGGTCAGGATTTCATCGATATTGTCACAGCGACACCAAGGCGCGTCTTAGAAGCACGTCGCAAATCCATCGGCTTTGTAAGCCAATTTCTCCGTGTCATTCCGCGTGTAAAAACCATCGAGATTGTCAAAGACCCGATGCTCGCACGCGGCGTATCAGACGCTGAGGCAACGCACCGTGCGCGTGACATGCTGGCGCGTCTCAATTTGCCCGAGCGGCTTTGGACTTTGGCCCCAAGCACCTTTTCGGGCGGCGAGCAGCAGCGCGTGAATATTGCGCGCAGCTTTGTCGATCCATCGCCGATTTTATTGCTCGACGAACCAACAGCATCGCTTGATGCGGCAAACCGCGATGTTGTCGTTGAATTAATTGCAGAAGCACGCCAACGCGGCTCGGCGATTATCGGAATTTTTCATGACGAGGCGGTGCGTGACCGCGTCGCCACCCGTCGATTAGATCTTACCACTTATAAGGCAGCTGCTTGATCATGACCGAAACCATTCTCACCAATGCCACGCTCGTCCTTGAAAACGAGACGCGTAACGGAACGATTGCCTTCAACGAAACGGGCATCACGGCGATTGACTTTTCACGCTCCTCGCTGCCATCCGCCATCGATGTTGAAGGCGATTATGTCACGCCTGGCATTGTTGAAATGCATACCGACAATATGGAAAAACATTTCGTGCCGCGCCCCGGCGTCTTTTGGCCGAATGGCTTGGCTGCTGCTCTAGCGCATGACGCACAAATCGCTTCCGCCGGTATTACGACGGTGTATGATTCCATCTGCGCGGGCTCGGTCTATGGCGTGAAAGATTATCGCCGCGAGATTTTCCCAAAAGTCATTCAAGCCGTTGAAGAAGGCGTATCGTCAGGCGCGTTTCGGGTGGATCATCATATCCATATTCGCTGCGAATTGACGGGCGATGAGCTGGTTGATGATGTGGCACCCTTTGCTGATAACCCGCTCGTGCGTTTGATTTCCTTAATGGACCATACGCCGGGGCAGCGCCAATGGCGCAACCTTGATAATCTTAAGCGCTATAATCTCGGCTCTGGTGAGAAGTCGCCCGAGCAGCATGAGGAAGATGTCGCCATACGGATGGAAATCGGGCCTGCCAATATGCAGAAAAATTGGCCGGTGATCGTTGAGATGTTTGGCTCGCGCGGTATTCCAATTGCAACGCATGATGACACGACGGAAGATGACGTCGAAGCAGGCGTGCGCTCCGGCGCGGTAATTTCCGAATTTCCAACAACGGTTGTTGCAGCAGAAGCCGCGAAGCGTCGTGGCTTAGCAACGATTATGGGCGCCCCCAATGTTGTACGCGGCGGCTCGCATTCGGGTGGTGTTTCAGCCGCGGATTTGGCGACGCTTGGGCTATTGGACGGCCTTTCATCCGATTACGTCCCAGCAAGCCTTTTACAAGCCGTGTTAAAACTAAATGCCGACTACGCCATTCCTTTTGCTGATGCGATGGCGAAGGTGACGTGGAAAGTGGCGGATATGGTCGGCCTCTCGGACCGTGGCCGTTTGATACCGGGCAAGCGCGCCGATATTCTGCAGTTTAAAGCCGTCGGTCCAACGCCTATTGTACGCGCGCTGTGGTCGAATGGTGCTAGGGCGTTTTAAACATGTCGGAAGCAAGCGCCCGTTACGCCATTTACTACGCGCCAGAGCCAGAATCCGTCCTGTGGAAATTTGGCTCACAGGTCATTGGCTATGACGCGGTGGATGGGCAGGAGCTGGCTGTTCCCGCTTTTGCAGGTGACTTATCGGAGCGATGGGCAGAGCTTGTCTCGGAGCCCCGTAAATATGGCTTTCATGCCACGCTAAAAGCACCGTTTCATTTGGCAAGCGGCGTCGATGAAGTAACTTTGATGGTTGCTATTGAGCGATTTGCAGCAACGACACACGCGGCTTCTATTGAGGGTTTGGAAGTCGCAACGATTGGCCCCTTTATTGCGTTAAAACCGAAGGGGGACGCTGGCGCCTTAAACGCTTTGGCAAGTACGATTGTGCGTCATTTCGAGCCGTTCAGAGCGCCACTAACCGACGAGGATCGAGCACGTCGTTTAAAGTCGCCACTCACCGAGCGCCAGATCGATTATCTTGATCGCTTTGGCTATCCCTATGTCCACGAAGAATTTCGCTTTCACATGACGCTGACTGGGCCTTTGCATGTTGATGATCGTGATACGGCGCTAACGACTCTCAAAACCGCATATCACGAACAAAGTATTGCTGATCATTCATCGATCAATCGGATTTGCATGTTCAAGCAAGCGACACCATCAGCGCGGTTCAGGATTATCGGTAGTGTCGCGCTCGCCTGAACGGTTACGCCGATATGATGGCGTCAATAAACGCGGTACTCACATCCTCAGGCCGGGTTTCATTGCGAATTTTAATCACGCGCGCGGTTGTGACGTGAATAGGCGCCTCCCGTTTCAATCGCTGAGTAATCTCGTCTGCTGTTTCTCGCCCTCTTTTGGCAATGCGTTCCGCCAACAGTGTCGGGTCGCAAATAACCGACAAGACCGTTACGCGATGGTCCAAATTTTCCGCTGCGCCAATCACGTGCCTCGATACGTTTATGATCGCCGTATGGCCTTGATCAAGCGCCGCGAGGCTTTCGGCCGCAATACCATAGCGCAAACCATGCGCGCCCCAACTCAAGGCGAATTGGCCCGCGGCTTCCGCTCGCTCGAACGCCGCAAGATCCATGGTGTCATGGTCTTCCGCATCGGCTTGCGCCTCACGCGTGATGACGCGGCGAGGAAATATAAACCGTGTGTCATTGGCGAGTGCGTCGCGCGCCAATCCAATCAGCGTGTCTTTGCCGCTGCCCGATGGGCCGACCACAAGCACGAGCGCGCCTTTTTTAACCGTTGATCGAAGCAGGGGGGAGTGGGACATGGCAGGTAAAAAACTCGGAATTGAACCCGTTATCGATCCGACGGCGAAAGTAGAGCGATCCGTCCTCGGACGCTATACGGAAATCGGCGCGCGAACCAGTATTACGGAATGTACTATTGGTGACTATTCCTATGTCGTGAACGATGGAAATGTCATTTATACGACAATCGGAAAATTTTGTTCGATTGCCGCCATGGTGCGGATCAATCCCGGCAACCATCCGATGCATCGCGCGACGCAAGCGCATTTCACCTATCGCTCCAGCGCCTATTTCGATGGCGAGACCGATGACGACGATTTTTTTGCGTGGCGACGGTCAACACCCGTCATCATCGGCCATGATGTCTGGATTGGCCATGGCGCGGTTATCTTGCCAGGTCGAACCATTGGTAACGGAGCGGTCATTGCGGCGGGCGCTGTCGTCACCAAGGATGTCGCGCCCTATACGATTGTGGCGGGTGTTGCGGCAAAAGAAGTCAAGCGTCGTTTTACGGTTCCGATTGCTGATGCGTTGCAGACGCTCGCGTGGTGGGATTGGGAGCATGAGCAGTTGCAGGCTGCACTCCCCGATTTTAGAGCACTGAGGATCGAGGCCTTTATCGAAAAATATTTGTCTCGTTAAAATCTATACCCCTTTACGCATAATCACCTTGTCTCACAGCGTTTATTCGGAATGGAGCCACGAATGGGCCTCACAAAAATCGGCTCGACGGTAATTGAGCAAACCCATCGGCTAACCTGCCATTGCGAAGCTGTGGTCATCGAACTTACTTTGCCTGACGGTGTAGTTGCCCCTCAGCGCTGCAATTGCTCGTTCTGTCGCAGACGGGGCGCCATTGTCGCCGATATCGCCGAGGAAAATATCCGTCTTGTCAACGGACACGACCAACTGCGTCGCTATCAATTTCGTTCGCATACAGCGGAACATTATTTTTGCGGCTCTTGCGGCATTTATACGCATCATCGCCGACGCTCTAATCCGCAGCGTTTCGGATACAATGTTGGCTGTCTTAAAGGGGTTAATCCGTTCGAGATCGAAGATGTCGCTTTATCAGATGGCATTAACCATCCACTGGATCGGTAGGCCTGTTAGTGGTTTTGTTCGTAAATGGCGCACCCGACACGATTCGAACGTGTGACCTTTGCCTTCGGAGGGCAACGCTCTATCCAGCTGAGCTACGGGTGCAGGCCTTAGTTCGCCTTGTACCTGATCCGTTACGCCTCGGCAACTCATCCGCAGGGTTAGATTAACGCGGCGCGCGTTTCGCTAAAATGCGCTGCAGGGTCCGGCGGTGCATTGTGAGCCTGCGGGCGGTTTCGGATACGTTCCGGTTGCATTGCTCATAGACCCGCTGAATATGCTCCCACCGCACGCGATCAGGCGACATGGGGTTTTCAGGCGGTGCGACAAGGGCAGGGCCGTTGGCGCGCAGCGCTCTGTCAATTTCATCGAATTCGGTCGGTTTTGCCAGATAATCTGTCGCGCCAAGTTTAAGCGCTGCCACGGCGGTGGCAATATTAGCATAGCCCGTCACCACCACGCCTTTTGCGCCCGGACGCTTTTTGGCGAGCGCTGCGATCAGCTCCAAGCCGTTGCCATCGCCCAATTTGAGATCCACAACCGCGAAGGCAGGCGGCGAATTCTCGATGGCAGCAAGGCCTGCTTTCGCGGTCTCGGCAATGGATACGCGATAGCCGCGTTGTTCCATCTCGCGCGCGAACCGTGCAACAAACGGCTTTTCGCTATCGACGATAAGGAGAGACCGATCAACAAGATCGTTAGTGCCTGAAATGTCGTTCATAAAGTCGATCTCCGGCGGTGACTTACTCAAAAACCGTTTACGTCAGGTTCGCTCTATCGGTTCATAAATCCGTCAAAATGAGCCGATTTGGAGAAATTGGCCGCCTGGCCGCCTTATTTTGGAAATAATTTTAACGGTTTGGTGTTGATATTGCTGTAGAATTTAAAAATCAGGGAATGGGCCATTCGAATAATTGCACATCGGTTCGAATTGGCGGTATGGTTCTTTTGTGCGATGCGAAAAAAGCGGTCGGCACGGTCCTTTTCGGGAGTTCATTCGATGCAGCTGCCTTATTATATGTGGTACGAAGCGACCCATGCTCTTTTGGGTCCGGCACGCGCGCTCGCGGGATCGACCAAGCTTTTTTACAATAATCCCGTCAATCCGATGTCGCATTCGCCCTTCGGCCGAAGCGTATCGGCCGCCTGCGAGATGTTTGAGCGGGCCACACGGCGCTATGGCAAGCCGGAATTCAATTTCAAGGATATGACCAGCGACGGCCAAACCGTTGCCATTATCGAACAAGTCGTCTGGACGAATTCCTTCTGCAACCTGCTCTATTTCCGCAAGCAAGGCGTAAGGAAGACCGCTCAGCAGCCTAAAGTGCTGATTGTGGCGCCCATGTCCGGCCATTACGCCACGCTCTTGCGCGGCACGGTAGAGGCCTTTTTGCCAACCCACGACGTCTACATCACCGATTGGACCGATGCGCGGACGGTGCCGTTGAAACAGGGCCGGTTCGACCTTGATGATTATATTGATTACGTCATCGCCATGGTTCAGCTTTTGGGCCCGGATGTCCATCTGATGGCGGTCTGCCAGCCTGCGGTTCCGGTCATTGCGGCGATTGCCCGAATGGAGGCGGAGGAGGATCCCTCGACGCCTTATTCCATGACGTTGATGGGTGGCCCAATTGATACGCGCGAGAGCCCGACAAAGGTCAACCAGCTGGCGCAGGACCGTGGGATCGAATGGTTCAAGCAGAACTGCATCGTCAAAGTGCCTTTGCCAAATCCGGGCTTTATGCGGGAAGTCTATCCGGGTTTCTTGCAGCTCTCGGGCTTTATGGCGATGAATATTGACCGCCATATCGAAGCCCATGGCGAGATGTTCAATCATCTCGTGCATGGCGATGGTGACTCGGCCGATAAGCACATCGAATTCTACGATGAATATATGGCCGTGATGGATCTAACCGCCGAGTTTTATTTGCAGACGGTTGATACGGTGTTTGTGCGACACGCACTGCCAAAAGGCGAGATGATGCATCGCGATAAGCCCGTCGATTTGAAGGCCATTCGTCGTTGTGCCTTGATGACGGTTGAAGGTGAGCGCGACGATATTTCGGGCGTTGGCCAAACCCAAGCCGCGCATACATTATGCGTCAATATTCCGGAAGAGCGCCGTGTCCATTGGGTACAGCCCAAGGTTGGCCATTACGGCGTGTTTAACGGCTCCCGTTTCCGCAATGAAATCGCGCCTCGCATTGCTGCCTTCATGGCTGCAAGTGCCGAGCCTGCAAAGGCCGTCAAAGGCAAGGCGGCATTAAAAGTCGTTAGCGCTTAATCGGACGTTGTGGATGACAAAAAAGCGATCACGGGGCAGCATTGTCCCATGATTCCCTTTTTGTCTCGAAAAGCCAAAACACAAGTGGTTTCGCATCTTGATGTTCCGCATGGCGATGATCTGTTTCGCGTTGCGTTAAAGCGCAGTCCTACCGCGCGGCGTTACACGCTGCGGGTAAGCCTTGCAAAGCAGGAAATCACGCTGACCATGCCGCTGAAAGGCAGTGTCGCACAAGCGAGTGATTTTGCGCATCGCTATGGCGGGTGGATTGCCGAGCGGCATAAGAAATTCGTGCCGCCTATTCTGTGCCAGCCGGGGTCGATTATTCCGTTGCGAGGCGAGCCACATCGCATCGAACATCGGCCACACGCGCGTGGCACCGTGTGGACCGAGGCGAATGCTCAAGGCGAGCCACTCATCGTCGTCGCCGGTAAGGCTGAATATGCGCTAAGACGCATCAAAGATTTTCTCAAAAAACAGGCGCATCACGATTTAGATCGTGCCGTTCAACGTTACACGTCGATGCTTGGCATTCCCGCGCGTCGCATTGCGCTCAAAGATCCGACAAGCCGTTGGGGCTCATGTTCGAGCGCAGGGCGGCTTAATTTTTCCTGGCGGTTGATTTTGGCGCCGTCTGATATTCTTGATTATCTCGCCGCGCATGAAGTTGCTCATCTCAAAGAGCTTAATCATTCAAGCCGTTATTGGCGCGTTGTTGAAAGCCTGTTTCCGGAGTACGAAAACGCCGAGAAATGGTTAAAGCGACACGGTTCTTCGCTGCATCGGTATCAATAAGAAATCCCGATTAATTACCGGCAGGAACCGATGCTGGCGGACGAAGCGCAGTGCCGGTGTCTGCCGGTTTTCCGGATATCCAAGGCAAGTTCCAACCGACAAATAAATCAGCCGGCGGTGTATCGCTTGCGGGTAACGGCGCAGGCTGCGTTTTCGCCAGAGCTTGCTTCATATAGCGCGACCAAATTTCAACCGGCAGACTGCCGCCGGCGACATGTTTTGTTGCTGAATTATCATCATTGCCAAGCCAGATGCCGGTTACCAAGGCGCTTGTGTAACCAATAAACCATGCGTCTCGAAAATCTTGGCTTGTTCCCGTTTTTCCTGCCGCGTCCCATCCCGGTAAATCGGCTTTTTTGGCTGTTCCGCTTTTTAAGGTTTCGCGCATCATCACATTAAGCTCGGCGAGATAATGTTGATCGATCACTTGCCTCGTCTGGCTATCGGCACGCGTGTAAATGAGATCACCATCGCGCGAAATCACTTCGGTGATGATGTATGGGCTGATCAATACACCGCCATTCGCAAAGCTCGTATAGGCACCCGTTATTTCAAGCGGTGTGACCACCGATGTGCCGAGCGCAATTGATGCATTCACATCCAGCTTTGACTTGATACCAAGACGTTGTGCCACGAGGGCAACATTCTTCGGGCCAACTTCCAATCCAAGCCGCACGGCAACCGTGTTGAGCGATTGCGAGAGCCCTTCGGTTAGCGTGACTGGCCCGCGATATTCTTTGGCATAATTTTCGGGTTGCCATCCTTTGATATTGATCGGCGCATCATCGCGCGTGGTATCCGGTGTGAGGCCTTTTTCGAGCGCTGCTAAATAGACAAAGGGTTTGAACGCCGAACCCGGTTGTCGCTTCGCACTCGTTACGCGATCAAACTGACTATCCGCATAAGAACGTCCACCGACCAAAGCACGAATAGCGCCATCATTATCGAGTGAAACAAGCGCGCCTTGTGTTACGCCATATTTTGCGCCTTTGGCTTGCAGCTCTTCGGTAACAGCTTTTTCAGCATAGGATTGCATCAGAGGATTGATCGTTGTTGTGACTATAACATCGCTATCAATCGTGCCAACAAGATCATCAAGTACATCAATCACATGATCAGCAGCATAAAGAATGGAACCAACGCCTTTAGGCTTTGCAGGCTCTGCCGGATGCTGAAGCGCCTCTTTCATTTGCGGCTCGGTAATAAAGCCCTCGCGCTGCATGGCTGCGAGCACCAAGCTTGCACGGGCATGCGCTGCATCGGGATTGCGGTTAGGTGCGAGACGCGAAGGTGATTGAACCAATCCACCTAAGATGGCTGCTTCCGCAATCGTTACTTCGCGCGCGGATTTGCCAAAATATTTCTGTGCCGCCCCTTCAACGCCATAAGCACCTGCACCAAAATAGACGCGGTTTAAATAAAGTTCGAGAATTTGATCTTTGCTAAATTTTTGCTCAAGCCAAAGGGCCAGAATGGCTTCTTGAATTTTGCGTGAAGCGGTGCGTTCTTGAGTCAGAAATAAATTCTTGGCGAGCTGTTGCGTAAGCGTTGAACCACCTTGCAGGCCACCACCAATACGGATGACGTTTTTAACAAGCGCACGCGCAATGCCGACGGGATCAATTCCCCAATGGCTATAGAAGCGATGGTCCTCAATCGCGATAAAGGCTTGCGGTAAATATTTGGGCAATTCGTTAAGCGCCACCTCTCGCCCACCGGTTTCACCGCGATTGGCGAGAAGAGTACCGTCCGATCCCAAAATCGCAATATTCGGTGGCCGTTTAGGCACGGCTAATTGGTCAATTGGAGGAAGTTTAGACGCGTGAAACGCAATCAGCCCGCAAAGGCCAATAAAGCCCCAAAGACCTAAAACAAAGGACCAATATATGACGCGGCCAATCAAGGAGCGTCGTTTTTTATCCGGCGCTTTAGCCCGTTTGGTTACACCGCGTCTTTGTGGACGTTCGGTTTCGCGCTCTGGAGGATCGGCGTCTAACTGTTGTTTTTGTACCCGTTTGCTAGGCTTTGAAGGCGCATTGCCGCCAGCCACGCGCTTGGTAGGCGTCACGCCGTCTTCAAAATACGGCTCGCGTCTATCGCGCTTCTCGTTCATGCCTGCCGAATCTCGCCGTATCCCATTTCTGCGGCAAGCTCTATCAAGCGGCGATTAAGCAGCCGTTAAGGCGAAGCGGGCGGCAGCCGCACGATCAAGCGTGTTGTTGGCTTATGCCGCCTTTTTAGGCGCGTTCACGAGCGTACGGCAGAGGCGTGCAATCGTGGCTTTGAGCTCGTGCCGGTGCACAACCATATCCACCATGCCATGCGCTTTCAAAAACTCGGAGCGTTGGAAACCTTCTGGCAGTTTTTCGCGAATGGTTTGTTCGATCACGCGCGGGCCTGCAAAGCCGATCAACGCGCCGGGTTCTGCTATATGAATGTCGCCCAGCATCGCGTAGGAGGCTGTCACACCGCCCGTTGTTGGATTGGTGAGCACGACAATATAAGGCAATCGTGCCTCACGCAGGCGACGTACAGCAACGGTCGTACGCGGCATTTGCATCAGCGAGAACATGCCCTCTTGCATGCGCGCGCCACCCGATGAGGCGAATAGGACAAAGGGCGTCTTTTTCTGGATGGCCGTTTCCATGCCTTTGATGACGGCTTCACCCGCTGCCATACCTAGAGAGCCGCCCATAAAATCAAAATCTTGCACGCCGATGGTGAGGCCAACGCCTTCCACCTTACCGGTTGCGATTTTAACGGCGTCGATCAATTGCGTTTTTGTTTTGGCATCGCGAAGGCGGTCGACATAGCGCTTTTCATCGCGAAATTTTAAAGGATCAAGCGGCACTTCCGGAAGCGCGATTTCCTCATAGACGCCATCATCAAACATTGATTTTAAACGTGGCACTGCTGCCAAGCGCATATGGTAATCAGAGCCAGGGATAACGTTTAAATTAGCCTCAACATCTTTGGAAAACACAAGCTGCCCGCTCTCTGGGCATTTGATCCAGAGATTTTGTGGCGTGTCGCGTTTCAAAAACGACCTGATCTTCGGCCGCACCACATTGGAGATCCAGTTCATCGTTTCCATAGCGCTTACCTTTCGGTCGACTTACTTTTTAACCGCGCGAACGCCAGCGGCAATCTCGCTAACAAGGGCTGTGACAGCGCTTACCGTTTTTGCTGTCGCTTTGCCATCGGCGTCGAGTGACTTGAGAACCGTATTGACCAGAGCCGACCCAACGACGACACCATCCGCGCCCTTGGCAATGGCTGCAGCATCCGATGCGGTTTTAACACCAAAGCCCACCGCTACTGGCAAATGGGTATGCGTTTTGATCCGCGCAACGGCTGTCGCCACTTTTCCAAAATCAGGTGTTGCAGCGCCTGTAATACCGGCAATCGACACGTAGTAGACAAAGCCCGAAGTATTCGAGAGAACTTTCGGCAAGCGCTTTTCATCGGTGGTTGGCGTTGCCAGCCGAATAAAATTGAGGCCCGCATTAAGCGCAGGCTTACACAATTCGTCATCTTCTTCTGGCGGGCAATCGACAACGATCAAGCCGTCAATACCTGCGTCCTTCGCGTCCTTTAAAAAGGTTTCAACGCCGTAAATATAAATCGGGTTGAAATAGCCCATCAGGATAATCGGCGTGTCCGTATCACCGTCACGGAATGCGCGCACAAGATCGATCGTGCTGTGAAGTGTTTCGCCACCCGCCAACGCACGAAGGCCGGCTGCCTGAATGGCAGGACCATCGGCCATCGGATCGGTAAAAGGCATGCCGATCTCGATCAAATCAGCACCGGCCTTTGGCAGAGCTTTGATGATCTCGAGCGAGGTTGCATGGTCAGGGTCGCCCGCCATAACAAAGGTTACAAGCGCTGCGCGACCTTCGGCTTTCAGGGCCGCAAAACGTGTATCAATACGAGTTGTCATTCCATGCCACCCAGATGCTCGGCCACCGAGAAAATATCCTTGTCCCCACGACCGCAGAGATTGACGATCATCAAATGATCTTTGGGTTTTGTTGCCGCAATTTCAACAGCACGTGCAATCGCATGGGCTGGTTCAAGGGCCGGGATAATGCCTTCGAGCTTGGAGAGCAGTTGAAACGCTTCAAGCGCTTCTGAATCGGTCGTTGACAGATAGGTTACACGGCCCGTGTCATGCAGCCACGCATGCTCGGGACCAATGCCCGGATAATCAAGACCTGCCGAGATGGAATGCGCTTCGGCAATTTGCCCATCGGCATCCATCAGCAAATAAGTCCGGTTGCCATGCAACACGCCCGGCCTTCCGCCATTCAATGATGCGGCATGGGCACCGGAGGCTACGCCATGACCAGCAGCTTCAACGCCATAGATTTGGACCGACGGATCATCAAGAAATGGATGGAACAATCCAATCGCGTTCGAGCCACCGCCAATGCACGCCACAAGCGAGTCCGGCAACCGGCCTTCGCGCTCCAGCATTTGCTCGCGCGCTTCTTTGCCGATGATCGATTGGAAATCACGCACCATCATCGGGTAAGGATGTGGCCCGGCCGATGTGCCGATGCAGTAGAACGTATCTTCAACATTTGACACCCAATCGCGCAAGGCCTCGTTCATCGCGTCTTTCAGCGTTTTCGAGCCTGATACAACGGGTACAATCTCGGCACCCAGCATGCGCATGCGGAAAACGTTTGGCTTTTGCCGTTCAACATCCACCGCGCCCATATAGACAACGCATTTGAGGCCAAAGCGCGCGCAAGCGGTGGCCGTTGCCACGCCGTGCTGGCCTGCACCCGTCTCTGCAATGATGCGGGTTTTGCCCATGCGGCGGGCGAGTAGAATTTGTCCTAGCACATTGTTGATCTTATGCGCACCGGTATGGTTCAGCTCATCGCGCTTCAAATAGATTTTCGCACCGCCGACATGCTCGGTCAGACGTTCAGCAAAATAAAGCGGGCTCGGGCGGCCGACATAATGGGTGTGGAAAGAGGCAAGCTCTGCGTGAAACGCAGGATCGGCTTTGGCGTCCGTATAGGCTTTTTCCAGATCCAGAATGAGCGGCATCAAGGTTTCGGCGACGAAGCGGCCACCGAAATTACCAAAATGGCCGGTCTCATCCGGTCCCGTCCGGAACGAGTTGAGCGTCTGCTGTATCGTCATCGCGCCTTAGTCCTTCCCCAATCTTAATCGATCCGCCTCGCGGGCGGCATGAATGAAAGCTTTGATCCGTTCAGGATCTTTAACGCCCGGCGCGCTTTCAACGCCAGAGGATACATCGACGCCTTGTGCACCCGACACAAGAAGCGCTTCCGCCACATTGGCCGGATCCAACCCACCTGAGACCATAAAGGGCTTCGCAAGGTCAAGCCCCGCAAGCAGTTTCAGATCGAACCGCACGCCGTTTCCGCCCGGCAGGGCAGCACCTTTGGGCGGCTTGGCATCCAATAACAGCCAATCAGCGACCGATTCATAGCGCCGAAGGGCAATAAGGTCGTCGGCATCGGTAATGCCAAAGGCTTTGATGACCGGCAGACCAAATGTCGCACGGATGGCGGCCACACGCTCCGGCGTCTCGGACCCATGCAATTGCAAAAGATCGGGTTTGAGCGCCTCCACGATTGCGGCTAGAGCCGCATCATCGGCATTGACGACTAGTGCCACTTTTTTGGTAGGATGTTTGACTTGGGCACCGAGCGTCCGCGCTTCTTCCCGTGACACAAAACGGGGCGAGGGAGCAAAAAAAT
This sequence comes from Hyphomicrobiales bacterium, assembly GCA_947455725.1. GTDB lineage: Bacteria > Pseudomonadota > Alphaproteobacteria > Rhizobiales > Beijerinckiaceae > CAIUPE01. The sequence continues at coordinate 25,328 of CANGPL010000017.1, forward strand.
TAAACGCCACCCAATCCGCCCCCGCATGGACCGCGGCGGCAACCGTCTCCGGCGTCTTCAGGCCGCAGATTTTGATGATCGTGGACATGGCAGCCGATTTCGCATGGCGAGCGGTAAGAGTCTATGATTTCTTGGCACGGATGAGATTATCTCGTGTCCGCATCCTGTGACGAACGACCCCTTGTTGAAACCGCAAGCCCCAAAAAAACGAGCATGGCTTGGTTCACGCGCACGATATCTTCGTCGCTCAAGCGGCCTAACCGTTTTCCGATTTTAAGCTTTGGTACTGTCGTGACCTTATCGATCATCAGGCGACTGCTGGTCCGCAGCCCATCTTGCTGATCAGCTTCGATCAAAATCCGAAAGATCGGTGCTTCAGTTTCATCGGTTGTAAAGGCGCAAACCGTCACCGAATTGGTCAGATCAAACCGATCATCTTGGACAATGACGACGGACCGAGGCTTACCCGCATAATCTTTGCCGCCCGAAACGGTCCAAACCTCGCCGCGCTTCATACGTCATCAAGCACGGAAACGGCATCGATAAAGGCTTGGTCTGCCGAGGCATGTTCGCTTCGTGCGACTGCCTCAGACTGACGCTTGGCTTCCGATTGAAAAGAGGGGGCGCGCACATCCGGCACCCAAATTTGGATCGGTCGAAGGCCAAGCGAACGCAACCGGGCGCGATGTGCGCTAACCTTCACGCGCGAGGATTGACGTTTTGCGAGCGGTTCCAACGGTCATCTCCATCAATCGGTTACATGTAACCTATCATGCATTTGGAAACCAGACAATTGGCTTTTAAATCGCGCATTGCCATGGTTCATGCCAGACTACGCCCGTCCAGCGCGCTCCCATACCAAGATCGCAGCGGCCAAATCCTCAATAGCGGCGCCAACCGACTTAAACATCGTGATTTCCTGCGGGCTGGCCCTCCCACGATGTTTCCCACGCGTTAAATCGTATAAATCCGCTTTGATATCGCTCTCTTTGATCACGCCTGCCGCAAGAGGTTGGGCGTAATCGCCCCCTTCTTTCAAAGCCCCGCCGCGCGTATCGCAGAACAGGCTGGCGCGTTTAACCGCTTCGTCATCGGTTTCCCGCATCGAGGGTTTGAATGCTCCGACGCAATCAAGATGCGCGCCTGCTTTCAACCATTCGCCCCGGATTAACGGCTCGCTCGAAAGCGTTGCCGTTGAGATCAGATCGGCTTCTCGTACTGCCGCTTCCAGATCCTTGACCGCGCGAACAGGGTAGCCCTCTTGCCGCAACTCGGCGGCCACCACTTCGGCGCGTTCGGGGCGATGGTTCCAAAGCGCCACCTCTTTGATCGGGCTTGTCGCGCAATGGGCTTTGATGAAGAAGGGCGCTAAGGCACCGGCCCCCACCATCACCATTTTCGAGGCATCGGGACGGGCGCAATAGCGCGCTGCGAGCGCTGAGGCTGCCGCCGTCCGCCAAACGGTGAGCCGCGCGCCATCCATGGCCGAGAGCGGTTCACCGGTCGCGCCATCGAGCAAAAGATAGGTGCCCATCACGGCTGGAAGATGCTTGGCGCCATTCGCCGGATAGACGGTGACGATCTTTGTGCCCACATATGGCGATTGAGCGTCTGGCCCCGTCCAGGCTGGCATCAAAAGCAGCGTTGCATCGGCATCTGGCCGCTCGATTTCGTGATGATGCCGGACGGGAGCCACAATTTCCGCCCGAAAAGCCGCACCAAGCGCATCGGCGAGCAATACCGGATCCAATGCCGCATCAATATCTGCCGCCGATAGAATTTTCATGATCATCCCTATTTTAATCGCCTAGCCAACCAAGGTGGTTGGGGGCAGCGGTCGCACCTCTTGTGGGCGATGGAACTCGTCCGCCTGACGTCGTTGCAGCTCGATTGTTCGAAGATGCATTTTTACGGCTCGCCGATGCCGGCCTTGCGAGAACCACATGGCTATCCCGCCCACCCCTATACCGAGGATGATACCGATAAAAATCGGCAAAAACAGCGGGACATTAAAAGAGAGAGGCGGGTCGATCAGTTCAAACGGATCAAGCCGGAGCGCAACATAGGCGCGGTTAGCTAATGCAAAGCTTATTAAAACCACCGCTACGGGAACCAGAACCACCGCCCGTAGCCATGCTTTCATGATACCCTCTTCGCCTTTTCGTTAGGCGCGTGGCGCTTCCATGTTCAAACGGAAGCGCATTTCTTTGCCCGCTTTGAACACGGGCACGACTTTCTCGGCAACCGAGACATGTTCGCCGGTGCGCGGATTGCGCCCTAAACGCGCATCGCGCTTTTTCACCGAAAAGGCCCCAAAGCCGCGAATTTCGACCCGATCCCCGCGAGCCAGCGCATCAACGATTTCATCGAGGATCGCATTCACGACATTTTCCGCGTCACGTTGATAAAGTTCCGGATATTGATCCGCAATTTTTTGAACAAGTTCTGACTTAATCATTCTGCTTCTTCTATCTTCAAACGATGACGGAGGATTTAGCACCCTATGTCCTTATAGAGCCTGGATCTTAAGGGTGCCAGAGGACTAACATACCGTCAAGCACATGCGCTTGGGATGTCTCGCCAAGTTGCTCTAAAACCGAAGCAATTTTTTCAAATCCCGCCATTTTGAGAACCGAGGCCGCGCTTTCCGCAAAGCCCCATCGTTCCGCTAACCCATGCGACCGCCATTCGCGGACCGGTAAGCCTTTTGGCAGGCCGCGTTCTTTCTCAAGCCACGTAATCGCTTGGTCTTCAGAACCCATTTCATCAACGAGCTTCAAGCCAACGCCTTGCTTGCCGGTAAATACCCGTCCGTCAGTTACCTCTGCCAATTGCGCCTCGTCCATTTGGCGACGATCTTTGACGAGGCCTTTAAACCATTCGAAATTGGCGTTGACCAAAGCCGCAATAGCGGCGCGGGATTCAGGTGTGGCCGATTCAATGGGGCTTGGAGCCGCCTTCAAAGGCGAGGATTTGATCGATTCAACCTTAACACCAATCATATCCAACATGCGCACAACGTCAGGATATTGAAACAAAACACCAATCGAGCCCACGATAGAGGTTTCCCGGGCAATGATATGATCGGTACCCAGAGCGGCGATATAACCGCCCGAGGCGGCCATGCCATCCACCACTGTTACCGTTGGTTTCTTGGCAGAGAGTTTTCTGAGCGCATCATAAAGCGCTTCCGAGCCCGTAACCGTGCCGCCCGGGCTTTCAATCACAATCAGAGCCGCCTTGGCGTTACTCTCTTGCACATCATGGATCAGCTTAATCGTGGCATCATCGCCCGTGATGACACCGGCAATTTTCAATTTCGCGATATGCGCCATGCGGCGTTCAAGTTGTGGTCCACCGGACGCATAAAATCCGCCACCTAAAATGACAGCCAACGCAATAAGGAATGTCAAAGCCCGCCAAAACGTTACGCGACGGCTTAATTTACGCCGTTCGACCAAATATTCGCGTTCCATCGCTGTTTTCCTTCAAGCCGTGCGCTTTAATTCAAAGCTTTCCTACTCTCATGTGTTGCCTTGGGCAACACCCGCCGGGTTGCGTATAGGCGTAAGGCAAGCTAGGGCATTTGCCGTGCGCGCTTCGATCGGTCGGGGTGGCGCGAAGCAACAAAGGAAATTATCCATGACGATTACACGCATTGGCGCGGGTCCCCGCATGAGCAAGGCCGTTATTCACGGCAATACTGTTTATCTCGCAGGCCAAGTGGCAGATGCTGCCAAAGGCAAGAGCGTTGGCGAACAGACCAAAGATATTCTTCAGCAGATCGACGCCATTCTTGCCGAAGCGGGTACGGACAAGACCAAGATCTTGTCGACCAATATCTGGCTCGCCGACATTTCAACCTTCGCTGAAATGAATGCCGAATGGGATGCGTGGATTGTTCCCGGTTCAACGCCAGCGCGCGCAACGGTGGAATCAAAGCTTGCTGCACCCATCTACACCGTTGAAATCATGATGACGGTTGCCCGTTGAGTGATATGGGATGAATGCATCCGATCTTTTGATGGAGCGCTTTTTAGCGCTCCATCCTAAACTCATTGATTTGTCGCTTGGACGTCTCACACGTTTATTGGAGGCGTTAGGCAATCCGCATCTGCGATTGCCGCCTGTCATTCATGTCGCAGGCACCAATGGCAAAGGCTCGACCGTTGCCTTTATGCGCTCGATTTTAGAAGCCGCTGGCCTTTCGGTTCACGTCTACACCTCGCCCCATCTTGTTCGCTTCTATGAGCGTATCCGCTTAGGGCAAAAAGGTGGCGGCAAGCTTGTTTCTGAAGAACGCCTCGTTGATGCTTTTGAACGTTGCGAGGCTGCTAATCAAGGCGAAGCCATTACGGTCTTTGAAATGACAACGGCGGCAGCCTTTCTACTTTTTTCTGAACATCCTGCTGATGTGCTCTTGTTGGAAGTTGGCTTAGGCGGCGAGTTTGATGCGACCAATGTTATCAATACGGCGTTAGCAACCGTCGTGACCCCCGTCTCAATGGATCATTCCGAATATTTAGGCGACACGCTTGCGCTAATTGCGAAAGCCAAAGCGGGAATTTTTAAACGCGGCATTCCTGCCATTATCGCGCAGCAAGAACATCCTGAAGCCGAAGCAGTCCTTGAGCGGCAAGCAGCGAGGGTAGGCGCCAAGATCATTGCAAGCGGCCAACAATTTCAAGCCTATGAGGAAGAGGGACGCCTGATCTTCCAAGACGAAGCGGGCTTGCTTGATTTGCCCTTGCCGCGCTTGCCCGGAAAGCACCAGCTCTTAAACGCCGGTACCGCAATAGCAGCTCTACGCGCTGCGGGTTTCAGCCACTTACCCATGAGCGCTTTTGAGCAGGGCGTCGCCAATGCGACCTGGCCTGCACGGCTGCAGAATCTCCGCCACGGCGCGCTCGTTGATCTTATTCCCGAGGGTGCAGAATTATGGCTCGATGGTGGTCATAATCCCGATGGTGGCAAGGTGCTGGCCGCTGCCATGCAGGATTTCCAGCGCCGTCAGCCGCGTCCTTTGGTGATGATTGTTGGCATGTTGGCAACCAAAGATTCATCCGCCTTTTTGCAGGCCTTTAGCGGCTTGGCGGCTGAAGTGATTGCCGTTCCTATTCCAAGCCAAAAAGTCGCACGCTCGCCTGATGAAGTTGCCGCCATGGCCAAAGCAGCAGGACTTAATGCAGCGATATCCGATGGGTTTATTGCAGCGATCCGTACAATCGCAGCACGGCAGTGGCCCGTTGCCCCGCGAATTTTAATGACGGGCTCTCTTTATCTCGCGGGAGAAATTCTCTCCGCCAATGGAACGCCGCCGGACTAACTTGTTAATTCGCAGCGTTTCCAATGTTCCGGTTCTGACGGTGCCGAGCCGTCGGATGAGGCGATGACAGAGACCATCAGCATTTCGCCCATCAAGCGTAACAGCATCACGCGTCCGGCATCGGCATCCGGCATGGGAATCGTGAAGCTAAACCGATGGCGCGAGTAATCGCCGGTGATATGCCGCCCGCCGGGTAGAAGTGCATCTGGTCCCGTAATCGTCATTTGGCGATGATCACGCTCCGAGCACCAAGTGCCGTCAATGGAATCGGCAAAGGCACAGCTACTGCTTAAAAGCATGGCGCAAACCATAAGCCCAACAAAACGGAAGGCGTTCGACATGGACCCCTCCATCCATCAAGATCGGTTCAAATAGCGTAGCGAGCTTGAATCCTGGACAAGCTTCCCTCACACTTAGATACAGAAATATAGTATGGTTTAAAAGGCGCATCTCATGACAGTGACAAGACTAGGCTACACGGACATGCACACGGCAGGCGAGCCTGTTCGTATTGTCACAAAAGGTTACCCGGCTTTGAAGGGCCCCACGATTCTTGATCGTCGGCGTGATGCCAAAGAAAATCATGATCATTTGCGCCAAGCGATGAATTATGAACCCCGTGGCCATGCGGGCATGTATGGCGTTATCCCCGTCGAGCCTTCGCACCCCGAAGCGGTAATGGGTGTCTTGTTCACCCATCACGAAGGTTATTCTACAATGTGTGGCCATGCGACGATCGCTATCGGGCGATGGGTTGTTGATCAAGGCTTGGTGCCTAAAGCCGAGCCTATCACACGGTTTGCGATTGAAGCGCCCTGTGGCTTGTTGAGATTGGCCTGCACGCTTGAAAAGGGTGAAGTAACCCATGTCAGCTTTGAGAGCGTTGCGGCCTTTCCTTTCGCGCGGGATTTAAATGTTCATGTGCCGGGCTTTGGTCCCATTGTTACGGATATTTCTTATGGCGGTGCGTTTTATTGCATTCTTCCATCGTCCCGCTTCGGGCTCGACTTTTTTAAAACGCCAGTTGAAGAGCTTGTCGCAGCAGCAGGCGCACTCACCGATGAAGTAAGAGCGAATATTCTACTCACCCACCCCGATGCTGCTGACCTTGGCTTTCTCTATGGCACTATCTTGACCGATGATGCCGCCATTCATGAAGAAAGTTGGAACCTATGCGTTTTTGCCGAACGGCAAATTGACCGTAGCCCTACAGGCTCAGGTGTTACGGCACGCATGGCGCTTGATCATGCGAAAGGATTGATCAAGCCTGATGTCACTCGACGGTTTAGAGGGATATCCGGTGAACCTTTCACGGGAAAAGTAAAAGGCCCCATTGACTATGCCGTATCAGACGCTGTGACCATTGAGGTTGGTGGTCAAGGTTATTATGCGGGTGAGGGTGAGTTTATCGTTGAGGCGAATGACCCCTTACGGTGGGGCTTTGAGTTGGCTAAAACATTTGGCGATGTCGCGAAGTAAAAATGACGATCACAAAAAGGGGAGGCCATCTTATGGACCTTTGTCGAAAGATCCTTAAGAGTTTGAGTATTGTCATTGTTTCTTCAACATCAGCCTTCGCTTCCGACGGAATGAATGGCGCAGCGTTTGGCCCAATATGGGCCTTACCTTTTATTGGTCTTCTTATTTCCATCGCCTTATTACCGTTGATCAGCCATCATGTGTGGGAGCAGCACCAAGGCAAAATTGCTTTGCTATGGTCAGTGCTCTTACTTTTGCCACTCTTACTGGTGACGGGTAGTGTCGAAACACTTACGGCGCTCGTGCACACGGCCTTTCTCGACTACATCCCCTTTATCCTGATGTTGCTGGCTCTCTTTACAACGGCCGGTGGGATTGTCGTTCGCGGAAATTTGCACGGTTCACCTGCAACCAATGCGCTTCTTCTGGTATTAGGATCAATCCTCGCAAGCCTTATCGGAACGACGGGCGCTTCGATGGTTTTAATCAGGCCGCTTATTCGTGCGAATGATAACCGCAAGCATAATGTTCACGTCGTTATCTTCTTTATATTTCTTGTCTCAAACATCGGCGGTTCACTCACACCCCTTGGTGATCCACCTTTATTTTTAGGCTTCCTAAAAGGTGTAAGTTTTTTTTGGACAACAACCTATTTATATCGGGAAACACTTTTCGTCGCAGGCCTTGTTCTCGCGCTCTTTATCGCTTTGGATTTTTATCTCTATCGTAAAGAAGGTGTCACGCGAGATCCGACGCCTGACTCACCAATTCGGATCAGCGGGCTGATTAATCTCGTTCTTATTGCTTGTATCATTGCAGCCGTGTTGATGAGCGCTTCTTGGAAGCCCGGTACGCTCGTTACCATTTCGGGCATTCCTCTTGAAGGGCAAAATATTACGCGTGATGCCGTGATGATTCTTGTCACCTTTGCCTCGTTGAGGCTCACGAAGGCAAGTGATCGTATTCAGAACGGATTTAATTGGGGTCCCATCCTTGAGGTTGCTAAATTATTTGCGGGTATTTTTGTGACGATGATTCCCGTCATCGCGATGTTAAAGGCCGGTGAACACGGCGCCTTTGCGCCGCTCGTTGCATTGGTCAGCCATGCCGATGGAACACCCAACACGCCTGCCTATTTTTGGCTAACGGGCATATTGTCATCGTTTCTCGATAACGCGCCCACCTATCTCGTCTTCTTCGAGCTAGCAGGTGGTGATGCGCAGCATCTGATGACGGAAGGAGCGCTGACCTTAGCAGCGATTTCAGCAGGAGCGGTATTTATGGGGGCTAATACCTATATTGGTAATGCACCTAACTTCATGGTCTATGCGATTGCAAAAGACCGCGGCATTAAAATGCCAAGCTTCTTTGGTTATATGATATGGTCGGGAACGATATTGATCCCGACCTATCTCATCGCAACGCTTATCTTCTTCTCGTAACGCCTGATCAGACGGAAGAAGAAATCCACTTCGAAAGATCATTCTTCGAAGCAGCGCCAACCTTTTGGGCTGCCAATGCACCGCCCTTGAAGATCATCAAGGTAGGGATCGAGCGAATACCATATTGAGCCGCGATGCCGGGGTTCTCATCGACATTGAGCTTCACGATTTTAACCTTGCCTGCCATCTCCTTCGAGATGTCTTCAAGGGCAGGGGCGATCATGCGGCATGGGCCGCACCATTCGGCCCAGAAGTCTACAACCACAGGTTCTGCGGATTTAAGTACATCAGCATCAAAGCTGGAATCGGTAACGGCGGCGGTCATGTTTTGTCCTCTCGGCCCAGAATCGGGCGCTTCGCCGTGAACCTATGAACGAGGGGGCGGATCGTCAAGGGAACATCTATCATTCAATAATCGAAAGTGCCCTCGTGACTATCTCAACAGGCAGTTCTATTGCCTCAGGACCGCTCGTATATATCACAAAACACCTTATTTTTTTGGCCGGAAACATGTTCGAAACCAGCGATCCGTAAATCGCCAACTGTGCAATTATATGGTCCGGTATCTCATCCGCCGAGCGCGGCGGCGACGCGGTCGTTTTAAAATCTGCAATAAAAACAGTATCTTCGGTCACCGCGATGCGATCAATCGTGCCTCTAACTTGCCGGGTTGGCTTACCCTCCCGCCTGAGTTCACCCGCAATATCAATTTCCGCTCGACTATCCTTCGAAAAGAGTGCAGAAATATCTAGCAAATTCAATGTCTTAATAGCGCTTTCGATGATCTCATTATGCTCCCCCGGGCTTAGTTCCGAAGCTTGAACCTTGAGGTAATCCAGAGCCGCCAGCGACCGCCGCACATCAGGAATTTCTGGTAGATATTCCAATAGCTTATGGATCAAAATCCCACGCCGCCTAGCATTAGGCGAGAGGCTAGTGTCAGCCCCTTTTGCAGACGAAGGCGTAAACTCCAAGGCCTCTGACGGTCTTAGCACCCCAAGGCTCGGCTCTTCATGCGGCGGCGCGGTCATAAGCCATTGAGGAACCTCAATAATCTCGTCGATCGGCGCACTAGAAGCGACAGGCTCAATCGTCGGAAAAGGCTTTAATTGCAAACGCTTAGCGCCTATTGGCGCTGATCCGTCTACTACCTCAACAATGTCATCCGAAAGTGCCGTGTCAATAATAGAGTACCAGCAATCTTTGGGTCTATTCTTCTTCGTATGATACCCTGCAATGTATAAACGATCCCGAGCTCGGGTCATCGCAACATATAATAATCGCTTATGTTCTTCGGATTCTTTGACGCATGCCTTTTCACGAAGTTCTGCGATTATTTTACTATCGGTAGACTTCGACGGAGACCATATCGGCACATAATCTTCTGAGCTAGACCCAAGATTAAATATTGGATCAAGCTTTTGCTTATCGACCGAATTCCCAAATGTATCAGGCAGATAAACGATCGGAGCTTCAAGCCCCTTCGCGCCATGTACCGTCATAACACGAATTTGGTTCCGGCCAGAATCCATATCACGCTTAACCGTTAAATTAGACGAAGAAAAACTATCAATAAAGCGGAGTAGAGAAGATGATTGAGAATTCTCGTATTCAAGCGCTAAACTAAGGAATTCATCAATCACATCGTCAGCTTCACTTCCAAATCTACTCCTAAATAGACGTCGTCCGCCACATGCGCCCAAAACAAATGAGTAAAACGAAAAGGGCCCCTTCCCCTTGGACGCGTTCAAAAAATTCTCATAAGTCGAACGTGCTTTTTTAAAAATTTCCTTACTAGTGTCTTCAAAAAGCGCACTGGCTAGCGAGCCACTTCGCTCCGCCGCCAGTTGCATAAGGTCATCTTCGGAAAAGCCAATGAGCGGAGACTTTAAAAGAGTAGCCAGAGTTAAATCGTCCTCAGGGGTTATAACCGATTTTCCCAATGCAATGAGATCCATCACCGCGATGTGCTCATTGAGATCTAACCGATCGGCACCGGCAACCGGCAATCCCTTTTCTTTAAGCGAGCGAATGAGCGCGTCGAATAAGCTTCCACGCGTGCGAACTAATACAATAATATCGCCGGGCGATATCCTCCGCTGAGGTCTTTTCTGCTCGAAAATTCGTTCCCTTGAATTTGGGTCCGTCAGATATTTAATATGATCGGATAGTTGATTTGCCAAAAGAACCGCAGGCGAACTATTGTCAGTTTGATCTAAAGGTGCAGCCCAATTTTCATTAGGCTCTTTTTTAATTGTCGTTACAGGCTGCCAAATTTCCACTAATCCCGGATCAAGCATACGCTGACTTGAATGAACCGTTGGTTCCGATTCGTAATCTAATCCACGGTAGTTATCAGCGCTGCTAAAAACCTTATCGACTGCAAAAAGGATCTCTGGAGTTGATCGAAAAGATACGGTCAATTTCTCATCATGAAATAATTGCCGCGCTAATTCGCTACTGTTTGATACCGACCCGACTCTATTTTTAAAGTATTTTCGATTTATCGAAAAGGCCTTTGGCTCAGCCCCTTGAAAACTATAAATAGATTGCTTTGGGTCACCGACGGCGAAGAGGGTTCGTATACCGCGTTTACTCGACGCACCCACGTGAAATTCATCCGTTAGGAGCTTTAAGATCTCCCATTGATCCGGACTTGTATCTTGTGCTTCGTCTAATAATATATGCTCAATTCCGTTATCTAATTTATAAAGTACCCACTGTGAGCCTGTGCAACTAAGAAGCTCTTTTGTTCGTAAAATTAAATCATCAAAGTCCAGCAGGCCACGTGTCAATTTTTCGGTTTCGTACTGGTTTAAAAAATAATGAGTTACCGCTAAAAGCGCCTGCGTTCGAGCAAAGGCCTCTATCGAACGGATTTTATCTAATAAATCAAAAATTCTATCCCTCTCAGCAAGAAGTCTTTGATAAAGACCGGGATATTTCCCGCGAACATCATTTGTTATAAATCCGCGATCCGAACGTCGCTCCATTTCGGCCGTCAAGAATGCTGGAAGGTAAAAATTTTTCCATTCCTCTCCAAATTCATATTTAGCGGATTCAATAAGTAATCTTCCAATTTTTTGATTATTTGAGCTCGAGGATAGAAGTATATCGCCAATTTCAGAGCACTCTTGCTCTTTTATGCAATTTGCATGGATATCAGACCAAATGTCGGTAATTGACAAATTGTCGGATAAGCCCAAAGAAACTTTCATTCTTTGAAAAAGTTGTTTTAAAAAATTTGGCTCTTTAATGACGTAATTCTTATTCTGTGTTGCCTTCATGGCTAAACTTAATAACGTATCAAAGCCTTGCTCACTCACCAAATCAACGAGCAGTGAGACATAATTGAATAACGGATTACGAGCATCTGATGATAATTCAGAAATAATGTTATTGCACGTAATTGCTTTTAAAGTGGCTTGTGTAGATTCATTGATGATTTCGAAATTAGCTGGAATATTGGCTTCAAACGGAAATAGGTGTAGTATTCTTTCACAAAAGGCATGAATCGTTTGGATTTTTAATCCGCCAGGCGTTTCAACGGCTCTAGAAAATAGTTGGCGTGCCAATTTTAACTTTTCCGGATCAATCTCGGAATGAATAAATTGCTTTATTTTTGATTTTAAGGCTTCGTCTGTTATTCCGACCCACTCCGAAAGTTCAGCGAAAACCCGTATCGACATGTTTGCTGCCGCAGCAGTCGTGTAGGTCAATGCCAAAATACGAGATGGATCAGTGCCCTCTAATAGCAAACGCAAAATCCGCCGGACGAGAATATAAGTTTTTCCGGATCCGGCATTTGCCGACACAAAAGCAGACGCTTTAGGATCTGATGCCCTTGCCTGCTTTTGATCCGTTTGGCTTACGATATTTGACCTAGTCACTCCCCGTCTCCGATTTCTGCGTCTTCACGAATCAGCGCCCATTCATAACAGCGAGCTAGGTGGTCATACCTACCTGTATCCGTAGAAAATTGCAGATATGGTCGTGAATAAAACGGGCGCGAACCATTCCAATGATCGTCAATAAGCTTAATAAATTCAGAAAAATGTTGTTCGACGATGGTATCGTAGTCAGTAGAATTTTTTGAATCCTTAGCAAACTTCTCATCACCGCCAGTCTTGCTACCAATTTTTACATAGATCAAATCGCGAGTGCGTACTCCGGATAGCCCCGGAAACGCATTTCTCTTTAACATTGCCGCCTCAAGGGTTAGTTGAGGCGAGAAGCCTGCCTGTACTTGTAAGCGGCTGGGTATTGCGCCCGTTTTATAATCAATAATACAAAATTCGCCATTTTCAAAAAGCTCAATTCGATCAGCCTGTCCGCTAAGTGTAAATAAACCTCCACGAGCTAGGTCGATTGTCAGCGCGCCATGCCGTTCAACGGCAATCGGAGCAATGATATCTTTTCTTCTTAATTGCTCCCATTGAATATACCAATTCCCCGTCACACGAAGGCGCGCCTTTCCGAATGCATCCTCCATAATTTTATTCTCATCGGATGATAGTATGTCGTCACAAATAACAAAAAATTCTTTCAATGGATCGTCCGGAAGCGTAAATGGCCACCTCTCTGAAAATCGCGCAAGGATAAGATGATAAAGATTTCCCCGTTCCCGAGCCCCGATAACATATCCAATATTTTCAAGCTTATCGAGTTTCAAGATATGTTTGGCATAGATCGAATAGGGGTCCCGTCGAAGCGTCTCAATCTCCGTTACACTAAGTTTTCTTGGTAATAATTTTTGCGGCGGAATTGGCCGAGGTCGGGACGAATTAGCCATTAATTTGGCTTCATCAACCTTATAAACCAGCGTCAAAATATTCCGACCGCGCTGCGTTATTGTCTTAAAAATCGCTTCACCTGCAACAGCCTTCATCCTTTGAATAAAGCGTGATGCAATTGTAGGTGATCCAGAGCGCTTTAGTGCTCTTGTAATTATGACTTCATTGGCACCAAGTGCGGATATAAAATCGTGCGCTGTTTGTCCTATTCTACGTTCTGGCGTAGGCAAGGCAAGTTCTTCTCGCCAAGGTCTATTCAAAAAAGGATCGGAACGCCCCTCAGGGGGCCAAATGCCTTCGTCTAGTCCACCCAATATAACCAAATCGAACCGTAGAAGTCTTGCTTCAAGTAAGCCTAAGATATTTATACGTGGATGGGATGGCGATTGATTAGATAGAGTTTCTGAAGCCATCAGTCGCTCTACAAGTGACGGATAGCTATGAATTGGTAGTTTGAGATCTAAATCACCACAATGCTGTATAGTGTCGAATATCCTGAGTAATTCAATTGATCCATCCAGCTGAGTTATTCTATCAGCATTTTCGATCGATGATACGACGAATTTCAACGCCATTGCCAACCGATTAGAAAATTCCCTAAGATCCCAATTTTGAAGATTGCGAAATGGCTCATATATTGTTTTTATTTTTTCTAAGACTATGCCGGCTGCGTTCCAGTCATCCGGTGTAAGACGTTTTTTTGGAAACGGTTCATGATCGTTACTTTCATTTTTTTTGACAGAATTGAGCGCTGTCAAAAGTCCATCTATATCTTGATCTGATAAGGGACCACGGCAGAGGCCAATATCAATCGCCGTAATTCCTCTTTTCAATATATCTGGATCTAATCTGAAAGAGGCTTCAGGATGCTGAAGTAGAGATAGTAAAGAAATGGACGAAAAACGCTCAACGATTGCGGTCGTTAATGAACAAGTCAAAGAGCCGATTGACGTTTGGTGTAAGGGCGTTCCAGCACTATCGTTGGTAACTATGTTCCATCTTAATAGTTCAGAGCTGACGCGCTTGGCTAGCGACCTATCAGGAGTAATAAGTGCAGCTGTTTTGCCCTGCTCCTCAAGTACCGAGCGGAGCGCAATAGCTATCGCAAGTGCTTCTTCTCGTTCATTTTCTGCTTCGACTAGGCTAATTCCAGAAATAGCATCCTGTATTTCAGATTCGGTGATCCGTTGATCTTTCGTAGCCCAAAGGTGCGTCGTATCGCTCGGCCTTAAACATTCACTAAGGAAAATTTCTCTGAACCTTAATTTCATACTTGCATTTGAGAGAGAAACCACATCTTGGCGTCTTATGCCGATTAAATTAATTAGTTTAGATAATTGAGCTTGAGGATGACCCGCGCTGACGATTTGATATTTCTTATCCGATAAAATTGCCCAAGATTCATCATCAATATATTGATCGATTCCGGGAAGTATAACAGCGCCAAAAGGTAGTTGTGAAATAGAGAAAATTAATTTCGCCGTTGCCGGCATAGAACCTGTAGACCCTGCAATAATAAAAGGCGTTGCCGGTGGGTCTGCCAATAGTCGCTCCGCCTCTGCCGAAATAATGAAGTCACGTCTTTCAGCCGCATCCATTACACCTTCTTGTTGGCAATAGTTTGGCCAAGCCTCTGCAGCGATTTGTAAAAAATCTCTGGATATCCTCCAATATTCATCCGATAAATCTTGTGGAAGAAGGGCATGGACATCCTGCCAAGTTTTCTTGTAGATCACCATTGTATCAATTAAATAGCCTAACGCATCAGATAAAGCTAAGCCGTCATTAATTGTATTAGCGACTGAAAATCCTATCTTCTCACGGTCGATGTAGGGATCCACTGACGATCGCCTGAGCGTGCCTGTTGAGTTATTGTGTAAAGAAAATTCGATTTTTTTTGCCCAAGCGAAGATCAACTTGGTTAAGATCAATCTTCGCTTCAAAGGCGATATCTCTGGCGCGACTGAATTAGCTGCTAATAACCTTTCAAGCGTCGCTTCGTTCACAACGCTTTTTAAATCTTCGTCAATATCACCAATCGTAATTATGTTGGGCTGAAAACTGCTTGGAGACTTAACATACAATTGGAACAACGCCGCCAATCGATCCGCAGACCGCTTGGTCGGCAAATATATCGTCGCCGTAGAGATAGAATATATTAAATCTCTATCAGGCCAGCCTGGGATAAGTTTACCGCATAATAAATTTTCAGCTAATGTTTCCAAAAACGGTAACATCGACGAAATAGTAAAAATTTTTGTATTTTTATTTGGCATCGTCAGAGCTGTTTTTCATTTGGCAGCAATCTTTGTTCGGCTTCAAAAATAGCTTTTGGCGTGCCAATATGAAACCAATCGCCATCGAGTCGTAGGCCATACAATCTGCCGGCGGCTATGGCGCGGTCAAATAATACATTTAATGAAAATGGACCTTTTGGAGTGTCTTTAAATATTTGGGGGTTTATAATTGCGACGCCTGCATAGACAAAAGGCGAAATAATTTTTTCTGGACGTCGCATAAGTTGCCCATTCGTATCCATCAAAAAATCGCCGGTGCCTGAATAGCCTAATATTTGCGATCCTGCGGCTAATAAAAGCAGGCAATCCATTTGATTAATATTCCACGATTTTGCCAAACGCTCCAAATTTGAACTCGCTCCATTCACCCAAAAGGAGTCCGCATTGAGTACAAAAAAGGGCGAGTTACCAAGTTTGGCGAGTGCAGCCTTTATGCCTCCTCCCGAATCTAATAATTCGCCTTCTTCGCGTGATATAAATATTTTAGGTTCGTGGACCATTTTGAGATAGTTCTCCATCTCATCGGCTAAATAATGAACATTAATAATGACATTATTAATTCCATATTGAACCAATGAGTCTAGATTATATTGAATTAATGTCTTGTTTGCGACCTTTACCAACGGCTTTGGTATCGTTAATGTTATTGGGTGCATTCTTAATCCAAAGCCGGCCGCTAAAATCATGGCGCTATTCGGAATTCTAGCTGTGCCATTCATAAGGATGGGTCCTCATTTAGATTGCCAAATAGAATGCTTGGACAATTTTTGCTTAACCATGTGCGATATTCAGAGAGTGACGAATGACATAAATTTCGACGGGCATAGATAATTAAATTAGGAATATATTTAAGATATTCTGGCTTCTTGTCTCTGAGATTAAGCCTAACAAAGATGCCCAGGATTTTTGTTACCCGCTGAAGTGCATAGATCGCGTAGGATTCGGTAAATGCATTCGTATCGAAATTTTGATCACTTTTCATTCGTAACTGGATATAATATTGAAACAAATCTAACTCCAAATTATCTGAAATAGGAAGCCGTGCGTCTTGTAGCAGTGACGCTAGATCATACGCTGGATGTCCCAATACCGTATCTTGTATATCGATTAATCCGACTCTTTTTATACCAGAGCGTTCATTAAGCCATAATATATTAGGCGAGTGGAAATCTCTTAAAGTCCAACAATGTGGATGTTCTTGCAGGGGGCCCAAAAGGCATTTCCAAATTTCCATAAACTCTGCGCGGGCAATGTCAGAAACTTTATGCGATGTAAAATTAGGCACATACCAGTCAATAAATAATTCGACTTCGACAAGTAGCGCATCAATGTCGTATTTAGGAACTTTATAAAACAGTCCATTCTCTATTTGTATTTGTTCCGGAATTTCCGAGCGGTGTAGAGCATCTAAAAAGCTGACCGAAGTTTCGTAACGCTCGATAATAGGTCCATGATCATCAAATATCTGAACTGTGCCTAGATCTTCAGTAATTATCAGTCCCTTTTTAATGTCGTAACCGTACAATTGGGGAGGACTGAATCCATGCTCAGAAAGCGTTTGAGTGACAGCAATAAAAGCATCCAAAGACATAGCCAGTTTAGCTGTTCTTCTATACCTATTAGTTGTATCGTTTTGGGCTTCAGTATCCGCAGGTGGTGCAATCATTAATATCGACGTATTTGTTCCTTTAGTTAATCTTTCATACCGCCGTCCCGATGCATCGCCGGCAATTAGTGATCTATTTGCATCCTCCCAATTATGCACAGCAAGAAAACGATAAATTTCATATTGTGAATGGATAGCATTTAGATCTGTCTGCTCTGCCGTAATAGTAATATGCCGAGAGGATGGATTTAAATTATTTAAATTTTTGAACTCTATTTGAAATCGTGCTGCAGTTCCTAATTGCGGGTAGCGGTCCGCCCACTCTACGATAGAGATTGCCGCCTCACTTAATTCACTAAAGCTTATTTCAATTAGCTCGTCGGGGGAGGCTAAACGATAAAGATCCGCGTGAACGATGTTAGCAGAAATACCTTGATATTCTTGTATCAATAAATAGGTGGGACTGGTTATCGCCAGCTTTGGCTGCCCTGTAAGAAAGCGTATTAGGCCTCTCGCAAACATTGTCTTACCAGCACCTAAATCACCGGTTAGCGTGACAAGATCGCCATTGTCCAAATATGGGCCTAATAACTCTGCCAGGTAAAGTGTATCTTGCTCACAGGACGCGATGAAGCTTAATGTTGTACTATTTGCTAGAGTCGTGGCGTTAGAATTCATCATGCTGCCTCAATCGATGCAGCATTAGCGTCATTGGGCGGAAACTGGCAGCGCACGGTGGTGCCTTCACCAGTTTGTGAATTGATCGTTACAACGCCCCCATGAAGCTCAACCAATGAGTGCACAATGGAAAGTCCAAGGCCCGTTCCTCGATGTCGAGAGCCTAGCGTATATGTCTCGAAGCGGTCGAAGACTCTTTTAATTACATCACTTGGAATGCCTCTTCCATAATCTTGTACTGAAATTATAAGATCAGACGCCTGTAGCGTGGCAGTAATATTTATTTGTTGACCGTCTGATGAAAACCCGATTGCATTCGAGATTAGGTTAAACAAAATTTGTTGCACGCGTTTGGTATCAATGAAAAATTCGTTGACATCGTTCGATATGTTCAATTTTAATTTTCGTTCGTCAATGCGATCTTTTAGTCCATCAATTGCTGCGATAATTACATCCTTAATTTTCGTATTTTTGCGTTCTAAAATTATTTCACCGCGGTCAAAAGACGCGAGATCCAATATATCGTTTATAATTGCCATTAGCGAGTTGGACGATTGATACACATGATCAACATATTCGCTTTGCTTCTGAGTTAGCGGTCCTGCACCGCCTGATGCTAGTAATTCTGTGAATCCGATGACGTTGGTGAGAGGCGAGCGCAATTGGTACGAAACATGGTGAACAAAATTTTCCCTAAGTTTGGCTGCTTGTTCGAGTGCATCATTCTTATCCTTTAGAGCCCGCTCGACATGAACACTCGCTGATACATCTATAAACGTAATAAGTGTCGCTCCATCAGGTAGTGGGGCTAGATTGCAGTCGATTATCGCACCATTTTTGTGTTCCATACGATAATAATAACTCTGACGTGAGTCGTTAAAGCCGCTAATGGCTCCTTTAATATCGCTCCAAACTTTCGGCTCGTTATAAAATTCAGACAAAATACTGATGATCTCATCTATGTGTGGCTGTGTAGAAACGATATCTCCGTTAAGCTTCCACATTGTTTGGAATGCGGGATTGTTTAATTTAAGTCGCCCGTCTGTTCCGAAAACAGCAACCCCTTCTTTAAGGGAATCTAATGTTTCGCTCTGCACCCGCGATAGAGCATTAAAGTTTGACTGCAATATAAATTGAGCAGTGACGTCTTCAAAAAGATACGTTACTCCACCTTGCGGGTTTGGATTAAGGACGACGCGTAATGTTCGTCCTCCCGGTAGATACCACGATATTTCTTGGGTTTCTAAGGAGTGGTAGGCTTCGTGGAGAGATTTCTTCCAACTCTTGTAATCTACCTGTTCGGGAAGCCGGCGAGCATCCCTTAAATAGTCTAAAATCTCGCTATCAGTGGGGTTTGTATTTATAAACGTCTCATCAAGTTGCCAGAGCATTCGATAGGCTAAATTACAAAAGATGATATGTTGCCTTTCGTTAAAAATTGCCACTGCCGTAGGCAATTGATCCAGCGTTAAGACGTGGCTTGCCATTTGCCTTTGCAGATCGTTCCGAGTTGCTTCTAGCTCAGAAACATCAATAGCGTAACCAATTGCCCCAGCAGCCAAAGGCGTTTCGATAATGTCGAATATGCGCCTTTCACCAGAAACAATCACAGGTATCCTGCGCTGAAATACATTTCCGCTTTGAAGAGTAGTTACGATTTCTTTTTGTAAGTTTTGGTCTAAAAATTCGACTTGTTTAGCGACAACATCATGAGTATTTTCGTTGTCAACGGCATAGGCATACTGTTCATTTACCCAAGAAAGACTTCCATTTCGGTCCCTAAGCCATATCGGCTGCGAAAGAGTGTCAAGAATAGCGCGAAGACCTATGGTTTCAACTTTTAAATTCTCAAATTCATTGTGTAGGTCGGTATAGTTGCGTTGTTGTCCGTCGACGCTTTTTATCCTCAGTGTCGCGCTGTTACCTAATATACGGCCATCTATACCAATATATTTTCCGCTCTTTGCCGTTAGCGTTATCTGGAAGGGTTTTCCGTCACCTTTTAAAAGTGCAAGCGATGTTTCTAACGACTTACACTGGTCAGGTAAAAGCCAATCTGAGAAAGTTAGTGGATCCGAGTAGCCAATAATTTCCTGACTGTGGTTAATCTGCCCGAACAGTTGGGGCTGATTATTAGTATTCCAAGTTACAATTAGCTGGGGCTCTATTTTATAAAATTCGTGTAATATATCCGACGGTGATCCGACATTACTATCTGCCTGCTCTTTATAGTTAGGGCTCGAAAGGCGGTAATATTTTAAATATAATACTATAATTAGTAATGCTGACAGAAATCCGCTAATGCTTATAAGTATTAAGCCAGAGTCAGTAACATCTAATTTCCAAAGCCATTCGATTGCTGGATCTGTTGATGTTCCGAAGAGCATATTTGGTGAACTCCGATTTTATACCGCTTCAATCGGAACGATGGGATGATACGAATCGGGAGTACGATACATGCTTAAATTGATGTCAAAAAGTAATTTTTTGTTTTTAACTTGAGTTACTGGGGCATAGCTATAAAAAAATCCGGCCATTTGGCCGGATTTTTAACATTCTGCGACGCTTTATGTTAGTAGCGGTAATGCTCAGGCTTAAATGGTCCTTGCGGTGTCAAACCTAAGTATTCGGACTGTTTCTCATTAAGTTTTGTTAGTTTAACGCCAATTTTGTCAAGGTGGAGTGCAGCTACCTTTTCATCAAGGTGCTTTGGTAGCGTGTAGACCTTTTTGTCGTATTGGCCCTGTTTTGTCCATAATTCGATTTGTGCCAAAGTTTGGTTTGTAAATGACGCCGACATGACAAAAGATGGATGTCCGGTCGCATTTCCGAGGTTAACAAGGCGGCCCTCGGACAGGACGATGATCCTCTTCGAGTCAGCAAATTCGACTTCGTCAACCTGGGGCTTAACATTATGCCATTTCATATTTTTGAGGGCACCAATCTGAATTTCGCTATCAAAATGGCCAATATTACAAACGATAGCTCGGTCTTTCATGGCGCGCATGTGATCAATCGTAATGACGTCAACATTGCCGGTGGCTGTCACGAAGATGTCGGCGCGTGGTGCCGCGTCTTCCATGGTCGTGACTTCATATCCTTCCATTGCGGCCTGAAGTGCGCAAATTGGATCGACCTCGGACACCATGACCCGGCATCCGGCGTTGCGGAGCGATGCTGCTGAGCCTTTGCCCACGTCGCCGAAACCTGCGACCATGGCGACTTTACCGGCCATCATGACGTCGGTGCCACGGCGTATGCCGTCGACGAGCGACTCTCGGCAGCCGTATAGATTGTCGAATTTTGATTTTGTAACGGAGTCATTGACGTTAATTGCCGGGAACAGAAGTTTTCCTTCATTCGCCATGATGTATAGGCGATGTACGCCTGTAGTGGTTTCTTCCGTTACACCTTTGATATTCTGGCCATTACGGCCGTACCAGCCGGGATTTGACTTCAATCTTTTTTTGATTGAGGCAAAGAGTACTTCCTCTTCTTCGTTGCTAGCCTTGTCTAGGAAGGCTGTGTCGCCGGCTTCGGCGCGCATGCCGAGATGGATGAGCATGGTGGCGTCGCCGCCATCGTCTAAAATCATATTCGGGGTGCCGCCATCGGCCCATTCAAATATTTTGTGAGTATAGTCCCAGTAGTCTTCAAGACTTTCGCCCTTGATGGCGAAGACCGGCGTGCCTGCTGCGGCGATGGCTGCTGCGGCGTGATCTTGCGTTGAATAGATGTTGCACGACGCCCAGCGCACATCGGCGCCAAGGGCCTTGAGCGTTTCAATCAAAACGCCCGTTTGAATGGTCATATGAAGCGAACCGGCGATCCGGGCACCTTTTAGCGGCTGCGAGGAGCCATATTCGGCGCGGGTGGCCATGAGGCCGGGCATTTCGGTTTCTGCAATGGTTAGCTCTTTGCGGCCCCATTCTGCGAGCCCCATATCTGCAATTCGATAGTCGTTAAAATGCGTGCTCATTCTTTTCCCGCCATGTTGATAGGTGTCACCGTTACAATAAAGGCAGGCTATATCAGCGCGGCTCGCTTCGCGCAATCAAAGATATAAAGAAAACTTTATATGAGCAGAATACCTATTCGGATTCACCAAAACGGTTATTGATCAACGCGCTCAAGGCTTCGATGGCCAATTCGGCCTGTGCTCCGGAGGCCTTTAAGGTGATTATCGAGCCCATTCCGGCGCCAAGCGTCAGAATTCCCATGATGGAGGTGCCGCCAACGGTTTCCCCTGATCGGGTTACGGTGATGTCAGCGTCAAAACCATCGGCGCATTGAACAAATTTGGCGGTTGCGCGGGCGTGGAGGCCCTTTTTGTTGATGATTTCGATCTCTCGGGTGATCGTGTTGCCTTGGCTATCGTGCGGCATGATTTTTCAACTCCGAGACTTGGGGAACAGCACCATTAATTATTTACCGGCAAGCACTTGGCTTGCTACATTGATGTACTTGCGTCCCGCATCCTGCGCCTGAATCACTGCTTGTTGGAGATCACAATCGCTTCGGACGCTGGCTAATTTAATTAACATCGGAAGATTGATGCCCGCTACCACCTCGGTACGGCCTGTTCCCATCACCGAAATCGCGAGATTGGAGGGTGTGCCGCCGAACATATCGGTGAGGATCACGACGCCGTCGCCGGAATCGACATGGCCAACGGCGTCAATAATCTCGGTACGCCGCACTTCCATATCATCTTCGGGGCCAATGGTGACGGTGGTTATCTGCTTTTGTTGGCCAACAACGTGTTCCAACGCAGAAAGGAACTCGATCGCAAGCTTTCCGTGCGTGACGAGTACCATTCCAATCATCGAGTCATCCCCTTTATACGCGTCATTGTCTTTATGAACGCCATCGACGACTGGATGATATGGACCCAATTCATCTTTTGTTGTTGTATCATAAGAACTTAAATCGACAAGCTGCCCAGTCCCAGCGCGGCCAAAACCAGTTCGGCGCTCTGTGGTGTTACGTTAATTCGGCGAATTGATAGGCCCAACACGGTGTCGAACCTATCCAAATGATCCGGATAACGTTTGTTTAGCACAAGATCACAATCGACGAGAAGTCGAATTACAGCCCGATTTTCATGCGGGAGCCGTCCAATTCCTAGGCCCCTCATTTCAATTTGACCTGCAATGACGGGGTGTCCCGAGGCCAGCAGTCGGCCATTCATCGGCTCGAGAAAAATCCGATCATCGCCGATTAATCGGGCAAAATGACCATTTTTTTGCGTTAAACTGATTAGATTGAGCGAAAGCGTGGATTTACCGCTGCCGGATGGTCCGCGAATGAGGACGCCGGACTCGCCGATAATGACGCAATTGGCGTGAATGGAGTACTGGTCCGGACGCGCGGTCATTTTAGCGCGGCTTGAAGCAAAATGGTGAATCTTGCGCCAATCGGCTCGGCTTTGACGCCTGATTCTGAATCGGAATAGCGATTTTCGGCCCAGATCAGGCCATTATGGGCGGCGATGATCTGTCGGGATATCGAAAGCCCCAATCCCGAATTTTGGCCAAAGCCCTGATTGGGCCTGTCGGTATAAAACCGCTCAAATATTCGCTCGAGCGCGTGGGTCGGAATTCCCGGTCCGTCATCGTCGACAATGATTTGGATCTTGTCGCCTATCCGGGAGAGGGAGATGCGAACGGTTGAGTGGTGGTTTGAAAAAGACTTAGCATTATCAATGAGGTTGTTAATCACTTGGCTGATACGCGAGTCATGCCCAATCATTTCATAGGCTTCCGGCACGAAACCCTCATCGGCAATCGTCAGCTCCGTCTTGATGTTTTCACCCGAGCGGACGCCATTTGCGATAGCAACCACCGCCGAAATCAGTTTCGCCACGTCGAAAAGCTTTTCATCATTGCGCGCGAGTTCGGCATCCAGTCGTGAAGCGTCTGAAATATCACTGATTAAACGATCAAGGCGGTTTACATCGTGTTTGATGATTTCGAGCAGGCGGGCGCGGCTTTGATCGGTTTTGGCCAAGGGCCAAGTCTCTACGGCGCTTCTGAGCGATGTCAGCGGGTTTTTGAGTTCATGGGCAACATCCGCGGCGAAACTTTCAATCGCTTCGATCCGATCATAAAGCGCGCGGGTCATATCCCTTAGCGATCCCGATAAATGGCCAATTTCGTCGCTACGGTTTGTAAAATCAGGTATTTCTGTGCGTGTTCTGATGCCCCGGCGGACACGATCAGCGGCTGAGGATAGGCGTCGGATGGGGCCCGCGATGGTTCCGGCGAACAGGGCCGATACGATCATCATAACGGATGCCGCGATCGCAAAAATTCGAAGGATGGAAAGCCGCTCGGTCCGAATAATCGAGTCAATATCTCCGCCTAGCGTTGAGAGCAGCAAAGCGCCGCGCACCATTCTTGATTTCTGGATGGGAACAGCCACGGAAACGATGGTTTCGCCTGCACTATTGACGCGTACGACACTCGCGGGCGAGCCGCTAAAAGCCTGATTTACTTCAGAAATGCTGCGTCCATGGGTGGTCGACGTATCATCATGCTTGATGCTGACGGGGGCGCCAAATCCATGCGTTACAAGGTCCCAGGTGCGCGAGATGAGCGTTTCATCAGGCTTCGTTAGAGGGGGCAATTCGGCGCGCGAAATATCGCCCGGTGAATACATGGCGGCCGTATCAATCAATAATTCGCCATCTTGATCGAAAATCCGTGCTCTTGTCCGGGTTGGTGTTACCAAACGGCGCAAAAGCGGTGCAACCCGGGCTGGATTAATGGCAAATTCGGTGTCGTCATCGCTCGCAATCGTGCTTTCGCCGGCTTGGAGCATGAGTAATTTTTCGGGATCAATCGTAATTGTTTCAACGTCTAGCGTGGCCGATGCGGAAACGGCCGAGGCGATAATTTCGCCTTGGGTTAGAAGGCTTTCGACCCGTGAATCGATTAATCCCTGCCGGAATTGGTTTAAATAAAGAAAACCGGAAAGAAGGGCGACGAGACCGGCGAGATTGAGAACGACGATGCGGCGGACAAGGCTCGATGAAGCCCGTAAAACGATGAAGCGAAAAAAGCGCCGGACGCGTTGGATTAAGGTGTAGCTTTGGGGCGGGCGATTTGATCGAAAATCGTCATTTTGCATGCGCTTCATCGGATTTTAGGCCAATTTATTCCGAAAACCGATAGCCAACGCCATAAAGCGTATCAATCATATCAAAATCATCGTCGACCGCTTTGAATTTCTTCCGCAAGCGCTTGATATGGCTGTCGATGGTCCGGTCATCGACATAGACTTGGTCATCATAAGCCGCATCCATGAGCGCGTTGCGGCTTTTGACGACGCCGGGACGCTGCGCCAGCGCCTGAAGGATGAGGAATTCGGTCACTGTGAGGGTTACAGGAAGCCCCTTCCAGGTGCAGGCGTGGCGCTCTGTGTCCATTCTGAGCTCGCCCCGATCAAGGACCTTGGCATCGCCTTCTTTGGCCGGTGGCGCGTCTTTGGCGCCGATGCGACGCAACACGGCTTTAACCCGTTCGACGAGCAGACGTTGCGAGAAGGGTTTACGGATAAAATCGTCCGCGCCCATTTTGAGGCCGAATAATTCGTCGATTTCCTCGTCTTTTGAGGTCAGAAAAATGACGGGAAGATCGGATTTTTGCCGCAACCGGCGCAACAGCTCCATTCCGTCCATTCGGGGCATTTTAATATCAAAAATCGCCAAATCTGGCGGGTTTTGCTTCAATCCCTCAAGGGCGGTGGCACCATCGGTGTAGGTCTCGACGCGATAGCCTTCGGCCTCAAGGGCGATAGAAACGGAGGTTAGGATGTTGCGGTCATCATCAACGAGGGCGATCGTGGGCATTCTTGCGGGCTCCGACAGTCGAGGTTTAAGTTAACTCCAGATTCTAGAACATAGCGAGGCCAAATTGTGGCAGAGCTTCTGGTTGAGCTCAAAAAATGAGGAAAACTCTTGACGGGAAGGGGTTCTGTGCTTCTTTCACAGCATGGCCCAGCCCTTTGACCCCGTCCAATCCGCCAATGAAGAAGCCCGGGAGACCACGCGGCATTTGCTGCGCGATGCCCGTTTTGCGACGCTGGCAACGATCAATGAAAACTTCTATCCCTTTGCCAGCCTTGTAACTTTTGCGCTGGATCGGGATGGGACGCCGTTTTTGCTCGTCTCTCGCCTATCAGGCCACACCAAGCACCTTTTGGCCGACCCTCGCTGCTCGCTCTTGGTGGGGGAGCCGGGCAAGGGTGACCCGCTGGCTCATGCAAGAATAACCATCCAGTGTTCAGCCAGTATTATTGATCGCGCGAGCGACGAAAACATTATCTTGCGGACACTCTTCATTGCACGCCACCCGAAGGCGGCGCTTTATATTGATTTCCCGGACTTTCTATACATTCGACTTACTATGATGGAAGCCAGTCTCAATGGTGGGTTTGGCAAGGCGTTTCGCTTGAAGAGCGATGATTTGAGATAGAGAAGACCGGTATTTGAGGTGAATAAGACTAGGGGTTGAGATCATTAACAGGCCGGTTCCGATAATCATATGGATTGATTATAGGCGCCGACCTCTGGGCTCTTCCGAATAAGGTCGTCGACGGCCTTAAACATCTCCCGCATCCGCGCTTCCGAGACGGG
>CANGPL010000018.1 GCA_947455725.1 Hyphomicrobiales bacterium
ATTATTCAACGCACGGGATGGATTTTACCGATCTTATCGCTCGTAAATTAAGTGATGAATACGCTCAAAACCTATCCGATCAGGGTGTCCGAATTAAAAATCATAGCTGGGAGCGAAAGCCCGATGGAAGTTTGCGCATTAAGCTCTTCTTGCCATATGACGAAGATATAAGCTTGCTTTCAAACGTGATTAAAACGAACTGATAATTTCGAAAAACTTATAGCAAAGCGCTATCGTCGTGCCGCCAATATCATGTCAGCTGAATTTATGATTTCAGAGATATGCGCCTGTTCCGGAATAAAGATGAAATTATTTACATAAGGCACGTTACGTCGGTCTTGCCCGCTTTCGATGGCTTGTAATAATTTGTTGTCTTGCATCTCTTCTTTTAAATCTTCTATCGGGTTCATCCGCCCGCTATGCACGAAGAACCCATCATAGTTTTTGGCTTCCATAAAGCTACGAACCGAAGCAATCGCTTGCGGCCTGTGCCGCTCTTCCACTTCAATCAAAATAATGGGTTGCTGTGCATCGATGAGTTTACGGGCGCCCTCTAAAACATTCAGCTCGTGGCCCTCGACATCGATTTTAATAAAGCCGATGGGGCGGTCAGCAAGCTCATCAAGCGTGACGGCTTCGACCGAAAGTTCGGAGAGCGGGACATTCTCGTTAAAGCCACCAATGCGGGATATGCCTTCAGACGGTTTCCCATCGACGATCGGTGTCGTGAGGGCCAAGACGCCCGGCTCGTCAGATACGACCACTTGGTGAACGCTCACATTTTCACCTAGAGCTGAGCTTAACACATAGGCCAAACGGGGATGAGGTTCAAAAGCATGCACATGGCGCGCTAGGCGCGAGAGCGGAAGCGTATAGCGACCAATATTGGCACCGACATCGACCGCTTCACGCTCGGGGTCGACCAAAGCGGGCAAGATATCCATTTCAATTTCATCATGGTGGTGCCGCATTTGATGCAGGCGGAAAGCCAATCGCGGCATTGAGTAATACATACCCGTACGAAGTAGATTGCCGACCGAACCCATCATTGCGGTGCTCTCCGTGGTTACTCTGGCGGAACAACCCCATCGGCGTACTAAAGTTCCAGCCAATTTGGTGGCAACACCAGATATCAGACCACTTCGAGATATGCATTTTTGAAGGAACAACGTTGACGGACATCATTTGCCTTGCATTTTGTGCAGTGCAGCATCATATTGGCGATTAGACGAAAGATGTAGGACGCATAATGATGGCCTTCGTTAAACGAAACGCCGATACCGACATAACAATCCGCCATTTATGGCCGACGGATAGGGCATTGTATTGCGCCCATTTGCTCCGCCTTGATCCCGAATCGCGGCATTCACGCTTCGGCGGAGGTGTGTCCGATTCGTATATTCGGGATTACGCCGAGACCGCCTTCGGCCTTGATACGCTCATTTATGGCGCATTCGACGGATCGGATCTCATTGCAGCTGGTGAGTTACGTATTCTCTTTGGCACTTGGCCGCTCCGAGCTGAGACGGCCTTCTCAGTCGAAATGCTCTATCAAAATCACGGCTTAGGAGATCAGCTTCTTACGCGGATCATAACGGCTGCGCGTAATCGCGGCGTAACAAAACTCGGGATGCAGTGTCTCAGCTATAACCAGCGCATGCGGCACCTTGCGCAAAAGCACCATGCAGAACTCACAACGGTCGCTGGCGAGACTGAAGCGCAGCTCGTGCCGATCACCCTCAATCCGATGAGTCTTTTCGAGGAATGGATCGGCGAAGCCGATAGTGCGCTAACGCACCTCAATCCCTGGATCAGAACCGGCCTCCATTAAGGCCGGTTCGCTGGCTTTCTGCTGCTTGGGCCAGACTTAAAACACCAAAGCGCGCGCCTGCTTGACGCCCGGCAAGCGTTGTATGCCCTGCAAAATATGGGGCGGTGCAGCACCATCAATTTCAACAAGTGCAATCGCTGATCCGCCTTCATTGTCACGGCCCAAAGCGAAGGTTGCAATGTTAACACCCGCATTACCAAGCAGCGATGCAAAACGACCAATAAAGCCTGGCTTATCTTCGTTCGTTACATAGATCATCGATGGCCCGAATTCAGCATCCATCTTGATGCCCTTAATATCAACAATGCGTGGCTTACCATCGTTGAAAACCGTACCCGAGAGGGAACGGGTAAGATCATCGGTGACCACTTCTAGCGTAATAAGCGAGTCGTAATCCCCCTCGCCTTCACGCACCGTTTCTTCAATCACAATGCCACGTTCTTTAGCAACGACGGGCGCAGAAACAACATTCACATCTTGCAGCGCAGGCCGCAAAACGCCCGCAATGGCCGCAGCCGTTAGCGCTTTAATTTTCAAAGCCGCAACGCCGCCTTGATAGGTGATGCGAACTTCCTTCAAGCCGCTATCGGTAAGCTGGCCCGCGAAGGAGCCAAGCTTTTCAGCAAGCGCAATAAAGGGCCGCAGCTTGGGCGCTTCTTCCGCTGTAATCGATGGGAAGTTAACGGCATTTGAAATCGCACCGCGTACCAAATAATCCGACATTTGCTCAGCTACTTGCAGCGCTACATTTTCTTGCGCTTCCGTCGTTGCTGCGCCGAGATGTGGCGTGCAAACCACATTGGGATGACCAAACAAAATGTTAGATGTCGCAGGCTCTTCTGCAAACACATCGAAGGCCGCACCCGCAACATGCCCTGTATCTAACAAAGCCCGCAGCGCATGCTCGTCGACCAACCCGCCGCGCGCGCAATTAATGATACGAACGCCCTTTTTCGTGCGCGCTAAATTATCGGCGGAGAGGATATTTTTCGTCTGAGCGGTCAAAGGTGTATGCAGCGTGATGATATCGGCGCGTGCCAACAAATCCTCAAGTTCGACCTTTTCAACGCCAAGATCAATCGCACGCTCTGGCGATAAGAAAGGATCATAAGCAATCACGCGCATATGAAGACCAACCGCGCGATCGGCAACGATAGCGCCAATATTACCGCAGCCGATAATGCCAAGCGTTTTGCCGGTAATTTCAACGCCCATAAAGCGGTTCTTTTCCCACTTGCCGGCTTGTGTTGAAACATCCGCAGAAGGGATTTGCCGTGCAAGCGCGAACATCATCGCGATGGCGTGTTCAGCCGTTGTGATAGAATTTCCAAAGGGCGTATTCATCACAATCACACCCTTGGCGGTCGCTGCCGGAATATCGACATTATCAACGCCGATGCCCGCGCGACCAATCACTTTCAAATGGGTAGCATTAGCGAGAATTTTTTCGGTTACTTTGGTCGCCGAGCGGATCGCCAAACCATCATAATTTCCAATGATGGCGGCAAGTTTTTCTTTATCTTTTCCAAGATCGGGTTGGAAATCAACTTCCACGCCACGCTCTTTAAAAATGGCAACAGCTGCAGGCGAAAGGGCATCAGAAATAAGGACACGAGGAGCCATGAAACTAGTCTTTCGATGAGAAGCGCAAACGCGCGATAATAGGATTAAATTGGAAGTGTGAGGTCTATTACAGGCGCTCTTTATGCGGCCTTTGCTAAACCTGCTTTGACCGTGGCATAGGCCCATTCGATCCATGGCATCAAAGCCACGACATCGGATGTTTCGACCGTTGCACCACACCAAATACGCAAGCCCGGAGGGGCATCGCGATACGAGCCGAGGTCTAAACCAACGCCTTCCTTTTCAAGAAGAGACGCAACAGACTTTGCAAAGTCGGCTTGCGCCTGAGGCGTTAATGCTGCGATGTCGGGATCCGAGAAAACAAGACATACGCTGGTATTCGAGCGGGTCGTCTCGTCCTTCGCAAGAAACGATAAAAAGGGCTTCTGTGCGACAAAATCAGCAACCGCTTTAGCGTTCGCGTCGCACCGTGCCATTAAGCCCTGAAGCCCACCAACCGACTGCGCCCATTCGAGTGCATCGATATAGTCTTCAACGCAGAGCATCGATGGCGTGTTGATGGTTTCACCAGAGAAGATGCCTTCGATGAGCTTACCACCCGAGGTGAGACGAAAAATCTTGGGCAGAGGCCAAGCGGGCGTGTAGCTCTCCAACCGCTCAACCGCGCGAGGGCTTAAAATCAACATACCATGGGCCGCTTCACCGCCGAGCACTTTTTGCCAAGAGTAAGTGACGACATCGAGCTTCGACCATTCTAAATCTTGCGCAAAGGCAGCCGACGTCGCGTCGCAGAACGTAAGGCCCTTGCGGTCCGTAGCAATCCAATCGGCATTCGGCACACGCACGCCAGATGTGGTCCCGTTCCAAGTGAACAACACATCATGGTCGGGGTTAACAGTAGCGAGGTCCGGCAAGGCACCGTATTCCGCCTTCATGACGCGCGCGTCTTTAAGCTTTAATTGCTTGACCGCATCATTGACCCAGCCTTCACCAAAGCTTTCCCAAGCCAGACAATCAACCGGGCGGGCACCCAGCATCGTCCACATCCCCATTTCATAGGCACCGGTATCGGATGCCGGCACAATGCCAATGCGGTAATCCGCAGGCACCTGTAAAATCTCACGGGTTAAATCAATCGCGCGCTTCAAACGGGCCTTACCGGCTTTCGCACGGTGCGAACGACCAAGGGAAGCGTTTTTAAGGGCGTCAGGGGTCCAGCCAGGGCGCTTAGCGCAGGGACCAGAAGAGAATTGCGGATTAGCCGGCCGCAAGCCGAGTAGCCTCTGTGTCATCGTTTTCTCCATCCTCACAGATGGGCGCCTCTCGTTGGGGAGAGGTGTCCCGGGGATGGAGATACGCCCGAGCCGCCCGCCCGTCAATCACCAAATGTCGGATTGGGGATAAAAAGATTCGGGCATCCGGCAGGAAACGAGATCCTTAAGCCGCCTTGCTCCGATACCGCTTTACCTTAATCGAGCGAGCACGGCGGCGGGCCTCTGCGATGTCGTAAGCATTTTGCATGCGCATGAGGGTTTCAAGTTTAAGGCCAAATGCCTTCTCGATACGAATAGCCATATCAGGCGACAGCGATGACCGCCCATTCAAAAACGATGATAAAGCAGGCCGCGTGACGCCAAGAGCCAGTGCAGCTTCGGTAATGGTGAGTTGATAGGGCTCTAACAATAAGTCGCGAACGACCGCGCCCGGATGCGATGGATTTTTAAGTTCCATACCGAGATCATTCATGTCCACGCCCTCAATGATAATCTTCAAAATCTAGTTCTAAAATTTCGCCGCGCACTTCATCGCAGCGGAACGTTAACCGCCAATTTCGCGAAACCGAAAAGCTCCACGTCCCCTTGCGATCCCCCGTCAACCGGTGAACCCGCCATTTTGCGACCGCATTCAGTTCATCAAGAGCAACAATAGCATCTAGCACCGTAAGTATAGCTGCAATCTTTGACGCAAATGCTACGGGCAGAGCGGAACGATCTCCACGAGTAACGAACCGAGCAATCCCTTTATGTTTGATCGAGACAATCTTCATTTTATCTATCACTAAATGGGCAGAGCGTAAAGCGTAACGATACGGATTACGCTTTATTGCTGATCACATAGAGATAGAATTATAGCTTTTTAGGGCTTCACCGCTGCCTGTCTAAAATAACAGGGTTCGAGCGATCGGCACATTTGGTTTTAATGCGTGAATGACGTCATAAGCAGCATCACGCCGCAACCTGCCCCAATGCCGCCACCACATCATTCACCGCCTGCTCAACCAAAGCATGGTCATCGCCTTCCGCCATAACGCGGATAACAGGCTCAGTTCCTGACGGACGGATCACCAAGCGGCCCCGCTCACCAAGCACGGCGGTGGACGAAGCAATCGCTTCAACAACGCGCTTATCCTTCAAGGGCTGG
This sequence comes from Hyphomicrobiales bacterium, assembly GCA_947455725.1. Lineage (GTDB taxonomy): Bacteria > Pseudomonadota > Alphaproteobacteria > Rhizobiales > Beijerinckiaceae > CAIUPE01. The sequence goes on from CANGPL010000018.1 coordinate 5,837, forward strand.
CCGGATTTATAGCGGACATTTTTGAGAATTTGCGGCAGGGGATCAAACAGGTGGCATACTTCGCTAACTGGCCGCTCAAGCTTTTTTACCATCGCAAGCACCTGCAGCGCAGCAACAAGGCCGTCGCCCGTTGTCGAATAATCCGAGAGGATCATATGGCCTGATTGCTCACCGCCAATATTAAAACCATGCTCGCGCATATGTTCGAGCACATAACGATCGCCAACGGCCGTACGTGCGAGCGTGAGGCCAATACCACCAAGATAGCGCTCTAATCCGAGATTAGACATGATGGTCGCAACAACACCGGGCTTTGATAGGCGCCCATCGTCTTTCCAGCTTTTTGCAATCACAGCCATCAATTGATCGCCATCGACGACCTGACCTTTTTCATCGACGATGATTACGCGGTCCGCATCACCATCGAGGGCAATACCAATATCGGCGCGCATTTCGCGTACTTTATGAATCACCGCATTGGGTGCGGTCGAACCAACATCGCGGTTAATGTTGAAACCATCAGGCTCCACACCGATTGGAAATACTTCTGCCCCTAATTCCCACAGCGCTTCAGGAGCGACTTTATAGGCAGCGCCATTGGCACAATCGATCACGATCCGTAGACCATCAAGATCCATCGTGCGCGGCAATGTCCGTTTCGCAAATTCGATATAGCGCGCATGCACGCTTTCAATCCGCTTCGCACGACCAAGCGAAGCCGAAGCAGCGAGGCGCTCATTAATATTGCCATCAATCAGCGCTTCAATTTCAAGCTCAGTTTCATCCGAGAGTTTAAAGCCATCCGGATCAAACAGTTTAATGCCATTGTCTTCATAGGCATTATGTGACGCTGAAATCATCACGCCCAAATCGGCGCGCATCGAACGCGTGAGCATTGCAACAGCGGGCGTCGGCATCGGCCCTAACAACAGCACATCCATACCAACCGAGGTGAACCCCGCAACCAAGGCGGTTTCAATCATATAGCCGGAGAGGCGCGTATCTTTGCCGATCACAACGCGGTTGCGGTGCTCGCCGCGCCGGAAAACGAGGCCTGCCGCCTGCCCCACGCGCAACGCTAGATCGGGCGTGATAATCTTATTGGCCTTGCCGCGAACGCCGTCGGTACCAAAATATTTACGCGCCATCTCGTGTGCCTCTTACAATTTTACTGACCGCTTTTAAAACTAGGCGGCGAAAGGGCCAAGCCCGTGCATGGTCAATTGTTATTTCGAAGTGATTCAAACACCATTCGTCTGAACAAACTCTGAATGCATAAAAAACGCCCGGCTAGGCCGGGCGTTGCAGAATGCGTGTTTATAAGGATGGTCAAGCCAGAGGCTGCGGCTCCATGCCGGCATCGGGCTCTTGACGCGGACGCCCCTTACCAGTCGATGGTACGGCAGCGGATGGGCGACCACCGGACGAGCCATCACCACTGTCGCGCACAGGCGGCTTGCCTTTGAGCAGATCGTGGATTTCGTCACCTGAGAGCGTCTCATATTCGAGCAAGCCCTGCGCGAGTGCCTCAAGGTCGTCCTTGCGCTCTGTCAGAATGCGGGTTGCCTCCGTATAACCTGACTCTACCAAGCGGCGAATTTCCGAGTCAATCTTTTGCGCCGTTGCTTCCGACACATTCTGTGTCCGCGCAACCGACATGCCTAAGAAGACCTCATCCTGATTTTCGCCATAGGACACATTGCCAAGCTCTGGCGAGAAGCCCCATTTGGTGACCATCATACGGGCAAGGCGAGTAGCCTGCTCGATATCGGATGCTGCACCAGACGTAACCTTCTCATGGCCAAAGATGAGCTCTTCCGCAACACGGCCACCCATCATAATAGCAAGGCGCGATGTCATCTGCTCAAGCGACATTGAAAGCTTGTCGCGCTCTGGGAGCTGCATCACCATACCGAGCGCACGACCGCGCGGAATGATCGTTGCTTTGTGCACTGGATCGGTTGCCGTCACGTTGAAGGCGCAAATCGCATGGCCTGCTTCGTGATAAGCGGTCAAACGCTTTTCGTCCTCGGTCATGACGAGGGTACGGCGTTCTGCACCCATCATGACCTTGTCCTTGGCGTCTTCAAACTCGCTCATCGTTACGATGCGCTTGCCACGGCGCGCCGCGAGCAAGGCTGCCTCGTTCACGAGGTTCATCAGATCAGCACCCGAGAAGCCCGGCGTGCCGCGCGCAACCGTCTTTAAATCGACATCGGGAGCAAGCGGAACTTTACGCACGTGAACGCGCAAGATTTTTTCACGACCAACAACGTCGGGATTTGGCACAACGATCTGACGGTCGAAACGACCCGGGCGAAGCAAGGCAGGATCGAGCACGTCTGGACGGTTTGTCGCCGCGATCAGAATAATGCCCTCATTTGCTTCGAAGCCGTCCATCTCGACGAGCAACTGATTGAGCGTCTGTTCGCGCTCATCATTGCCACCGCCCAAGCCAGCACCGCGATGGCGACCGACTGCGTCAATTTCGTCGATGAAAATAATACAAGGTGCATTCTTCTTGGCTTGCTCGAACATGTCACGCACGCGGCTCGCGCCAACGCCGACAAACATTTCAACGAAGTCAGAACCTGAAATCGTGAAGAACGGAACATTGGCTTCGCCTGCAATCGCACGCGCCAAAAGCGTCTTACCGGTACCGGGAGGACCAACAAGCAACACGCCGCGTGGAATACGACCGCCAAGACGTTGGAACTTTTGCGGATCGCGCAAAAACTCAACAATCTCTTCCAAATCTTCTTTGGCTTCATCAACGCCTGCCACATCCGAGAATGTCACGCGGCCATGCGCTTCATTGAGTAGTTTGGCCTTCGATTTGCCAAAGCCCATCGCGCGGCCATTGGCGCCCTGCATCTGACGCGAGAGGAAAAACCACGCTGCCATCACAACGATCAAGGGAAGCCAATTGACCAAGAGAGCCAGATACCACGGCATGCCCTCGCTTGGAGCCTTAGCCGAGAAATTCACACCCTTTTGCGAAAGGCGAGAAACGAGGCCAGGATCATTAGGCGCATAGGTTTGGAACGGACGACCATCGGTCAGCGTACCGGATATGTCCGAGCCTGAGATCGTGACGCCCGCAATGCGGCCGCCATCCACGTCAGAAAGAAACTGGCTGTAGCTCATTTCCTGAGAAGCATTGCGCGAGCCCGGGCTTTGGAAAAGCGTCACAAGGGCCAGAACAAGCAGGAAAATGATGACCCACAGGGCGAAATTGCGGATATTTGGATTCATGAACAGACCAGACACCAGTTTTGGGCGGCTGTGGAGAATCCACTTCCAACCCGTTTCATGCTCTATATTTAGGGGGCAATAGGGCCGTTGCCAAGGGAAGGCTCAAGAAAACCTTGCTTAATCCTTTGAGGCAGTACGACGCGGGGCTTCCAGCTGGATTGCAACGACGCCGTCAGCCGCCAGAGTGATCAAAGCACCTGCAAGTGTCCGACGCGCTGAGACACCCTCAAAACGGGCCTTTTGCAAGGCTTTATGCACATCTTCCAAGCTCAATAACTCAACGGGTTTACCATGGTGCAGGCTTGCTAGGTGGTTGCTGATAACGCGAAGAATAATCTCTTCCGGCTCGTCCCACAGCGCTGCGGCAAAACGCGCCCCTGTTTCCGATGGAAGCTCATAGGCATCGCGCGCGCGTTCCGCCATCCGATGAAGGGCCTCATCGGCGCGCCGCATACGCTGTGCCAGCCTACCAAGCCTGACCCTATCAAGCCCCTCGGCTTCAAGCTGCGCCATCGCGTTCCGGAAACGAACACGCGTGAAGCGAACATTTTGGTTCGAAGGGTCTTCAATCGGCTGAATACCCGCACTTTCGAGCGATGCCCGTAAGCGCTCGCGAGGTATACTCAGAAATGGCCGTACAATGACATGGCCTTGCCATTGTGTTTCAGGCTCCATCCCGCCAAGGCCGGTAAGTCCTGAACCAGCGCAAAGGCGCATCAAAAGCGTTTCGGCTTGGTCATTGGCGTGATGGGCAAGCATAAGGGCATCGGCACCAATCGTGCGGGCGTGTTCCGTCAAGAGGGCCAACCTCGCCTCACGTGCCGCTTCTTGCAGGCCCGCTGAGGGCTTATCGCCTTCCCACCGCAAACTTGCATGGTCAAAACCGAATTGCCGCGCCAATCCTCCGACATAAGCCGCTTCCTCGCCCGCTTCCGGACGAAGGCCATGGTCAACGCTCGCGACTGAAACACGAGGCTTGGCGCCATCAGACTGTTTCAGCCAAGCCGCCACTAAGACCATCATAGCAAGGGAGTCAGCCCCGCCCGACACCGCCAGGAGAAGATGAGAAAAGCGACGAAGCGGGGCAAAAAGCGCTTTGGCCTCTGCCGTCGTAATGGGTTCGTTAGCAGCGGCGCGGGTCAGCAACCGGCTCCCGCTTTTGCTTTTTCAACGCGGGTTTTCAAAGAAGCCTCAGCATCCGAAAAACGTTTTCCGAATTCAGCAAAGGTAGCACAGGCCTGCGGCTTTTGACCCATCGAGACGAGCGCATCACCCAATTTGGCAAAGGCAATCGGTGCCGAGCTGCTCACAGGCGTTGCTTGAGCAATTTTGAGATATTGCTGAGCGGCTTCCGCATAACGCTTTTGCCGATATTCGGCATCACCCAACAACAAGGTCGCATCGGTCACAGAAGGATCTTTCGGCCAAGCCTGTAGGAATTGCCGAAGCGCTGTTGCGCTACCCGCAAAATCGCCACTTCGAAACAAAGACTTTGCCGCCGCAAAATCTGATTTTGCATCTTTTGGCGTAGCCGGTTCAGCGGGCGCAGGCGCTGCCTTCGCATTCGCCGCTTGAGCGGCCAATGTGCCAGCTGGCGCCGCTGTCGATCCACCCTTGGCCGCCGCCATTAAATCAATCGGTCCGGCATTGGTTTCGGTCGCTGTTGATTTCGCCGGTGCGGGCGAAGCCTGTCCGCCGCCGCCTGTTTGCATTTGCTTGATTTGCTCTTCGAGCTTGCGGTTGGCAAATTGTAGCTCTTCAATTTGCCCCGATAGCTGACGGATCGTTGTCTCAAGCTTGATGATACGGACCGTATTTTCTGACTCGGTATTGTCTTCTTGAGCGAAAGAGGTCGCCAAGCCTCCCGCGAAAAAAGCGGCGATCAACATAAACCGAGCGGCAAACCGAAATTTCATCAAACATCGTCCCACAAACAAAAAGCATCGGCGCGAGAATGTCCCGCGCCGATGGCTAGATTATGGCAAGGTGAACAAGGCCACCATTGGCTAATAATCCGTCCGATTAATTGCCGCCGGAAAGCGTGGTAACTGCGCGGCGGTTCTGCGACCAGCAGGAGATATCGTCGCAAACAGCAACGGGCTTTTCCTTACCCCATGACTTGGTCGAAAGCCGTGATGCCGAAACGCCTTTGCTCACGAGATAATCGCGGGTTGCTTGAGCACGGCGCTGGCCAAGGGCAAAGTTATATTCGCGGGTGCCGCGCTCGTCGGCATGGCCTTCGATCAGGATCTTGTAGGAGCCATATTGGTTGAGCCACTGCGCTTGCTTGTCGAGCGTCGTGGTCGAGGTTGGTGTCAGATCCGACGAATCCGATTCGAAGAAGACGCGATCACCGACATTGGTCGTGAAATCCTGTGTGCTGCCCGGTGTTGCGGCACCGCCAGCGCCCAATCCGGCCATATCACCCGCGCCCGTCGTTGCCTTATCCGAGGCGCACGCGGCCAAAGCCAAAGCGGCGCCCAGCGCGAATACCAATTTCAGGGATCTAAACGTTCCGATTGTTTCCAGCATTACTCTGCTCCTAAACCCGATTAATCCATCTGAGAGTCGGTTTAACGTCAGGATGGTTAACAGAGGGTTCCGGTATCGCGATAAATTGACATAAATTTGTCGACCGTCAGGAATTTTTCGACAAACCAAAGATTAGCCACCCCATTTATTAAACGGGGTGGCTCAATAAAGTTCCGAAATCTAAGTTTGGAGACGATATTAATCGGCTGTCTTAAGCTGCTTGAGCTTTGAGAAGACCGAATCGACATCGATTGCTTCTTCTTGGACTTCTTCGCGCTTGGCGGAGAAGCCTGCGAATGGCTCGGCCGTATCGCGCGCCGTCGTCACTTCAGCAGGCAACAGCGTATGCGCTGCCTCATCAACCACGACCGGACGATCCTTAGAGGCCTTATTAACTTCGAAATCCAAATCGATCTGCGTGCAAAGCCCAAGCGTGACGGGGTCCATTGGCTGCAATTGGGCCGTGTTCCAGTGTGTCCGGTCCTTAACCTGCTGGATCGTCGTCTTGGTCGTACCAACGAGACGCATGATCTGCGCGTCTTTCAACTCGGGATGGCTACGAACCAACCAAAGAATAGCGTTTGGGCGGTCATGACGACGCGATAAAGGCGTATAGCGTGGGCCCTTGGTCCGCTTTTTCTCAGGCAGACGCACGGAGGAAACCTTGAGCTTAAGGCGATAATTCGGGTCAGCCTCGGCCTTTTCGATCTCGTCGCGGGTCAATTGCTCATACATCACGGGGTCCATACCCTTGATGCCGGCGGCTACTTCGCCGTCCGCGATGCCCTTCACTTCCAAAGGGTGCAAATGGCAGAATTCGGCGATCTGCTCGAAGGTTAGCGCCGTGTTATCAACCAGCCAAACGGCCGTCGCCTTTGGCATTAATGGAATTGCGGTCATCGGTCTTTTCCTTCTCGGACAGAATAGGCCAAGTTTGACGCACAGTATCTCAAGCTCCGACCGGCTTCTGGCCGGAGCCCCACAGCGCTGTGCTTGGCGGGATTACCCTCCCTATAGTCGGATATGGCGATTTGTGCAATCGGAACCTATTCGGGATTATTCCGTTACCAGAATGATTTTTCCCGTATGCGCGCTCGATTCCATCATTCGGTGCGCCTCTGCTGCCTCCCGCAGTGGAAATGTCGCGTGAATAACGGGCTTGCATCGACCTTGCGCCAAAAGCGGCAAGACCTTTACCTCAAGAGCCCTTGCAATCAGTGATTTTTCCTCAACCGACCGAGGGCGAAGCGTTGAGCCCGTATGGGTGAGCCGCTTCAGCATCAGCGGGATAAAATCCACTTCAACCTTTGATCCACCTTGAAAGGCGATTTGAACAATACGACCATCGCGGGCGGCGGCGGCATAATTTTTTGAAATATAGTCACCCCCCACCATATCGAGGATGACATTGGCGCCCGTTCCACCGGTAAAGGCCAAGGTTTCGGCGACAAAATCTTGGGTTCTGTAATTAATGGCGTGATCAGCACCGATCTTGATGGCCGCTTTGCATTTCTCATCCGAACCAGCAGTAATAATCACGCGTGATCCGAAGGCTTTGGCAAGCATAATGGCGGTGGTTCCTATGCCGGAGGTACCACCATGAACCAGCAGTGTTTCGTCGGGCTTCAACGCGCCGCGATCAAAAACATTGGTCCAGACCGTAAAAAACGTCTCAGGAATCCCGGCAGCCTCAACCGAGGACAGACCTTCGGGCACCGGAAGCGCATTACTTTCATGAACCACGCAATATTCCGCATATCCACCACCCGGAACGAGCGCACAGACGCGATCTCCCATATGATAACGCGAAACGCCCTCTCCAAGAGCTATAATTTCGCCCGAAATTTCGAGTCCCAGAATATCGGACGCTCCCTTGGGTGGTGGATAGCCGCCTTTACGCTGCAAGACATCCGGGCGGTTAACACCGGCGGCCTTTACCTGCACAAGGATTTCACCGCGGGCTGGCACGGGCACGGGCCGCGTCTCAGACACTAAAACGTCCGGGCCGCCCGGCTCCTTGATACCGATGGCGAGCATGGTTTGTGGAATATCGGCAGCCATTTTTATCCCTCGTGACGAAAATTAAGAATGGACTATATTAATGCCTAAGATTTTTGCATCCCCTTATTAACGTAAGGTGCCCCGACCATGATTGACCCTTTTCTCGACGAACGCCCCGTCAAAGCCAAAACGACCCATGAGCTAGGGCAAGATCTGTCAGCTCTGTCGATTGACGAGCTTCAGGAGCGAATTGAGCATTTAAAAAGCGAAATCACTCGTTTAGAGGCCGAAATCACTCGAAAGCAGGCCGTAAAATCGGCAGCTGCTGATATTTTTAAGGCGCGTTAACCGTAAACAAACTCCTAACAAGCCAAGTCGAATTCTATCGTGTATATTATATCCTTGATCCCGTGGATGAGTTCACGAAAGGTCGGGGCTGATGGCGGATGTGGAATCCCTTCGCGAAATGGGGCAAGTCAAAGCAATTGCTTTTGGCCGCCAATTCGCGTCGTCTGAAGCGTTCAAAGCCCTTTTTCGAGATGGAATGGCGCTTGTTGAAGAGGCCGCCGCCTATCTTGATGGCCCCGGGCGCGAACAATCCCGGCTGCTACCCCGCCTATCCGCACTCACTTACGCCAATGAAAGCATGAGGCTGACTACGCGTCTGATGCAAATGGCGTCTTGGTTGCTCGTGCAACGATCAATTGCCGAAGGTGAAATGTCAGCCGATGATGGCATTGTTCAGCTGGGTAAAATGCGCATCCAACGCAATGACCCTCCTGTATCCGCTGAACAGGTCTCGACCCTACCCGAAGCACTGATTTCATTGATTGATAAATCGCTGCGGTTACAATCCCGCATCAAGCATCTCGATAGCGTTATCAATGTCGAGAAAACGGATTCCGCGCGGCTTACGGGTCGAAATGCGGTGGCTTTACAGCAAATGTTGCTTAAATCAGCCTTTGGCGCCTCAAACGCCAAAGCATAAAAAAACTCCGGCTTGTGGCCGGAGCTTTAAATCGTCTGCTGATACTCGCAGATTATTTCTTGGCAGAAATACCAAAACCTTCGAACCGCTTGTTAAAGCGCGACACGCGACCGCCACGGTCGAGCATTTGGGTCGAGCCGCCGGTCCAAGCCGGATGCGAGTTTGGATCAATATCCAGCTGCATCACGTCGCCTTCTTTGCCATAGGTCGAGCGCGTGAAAAATTCGGTGCCATCGGTCATGACGACTTTGATCGTGTGGTAGTCGGGATGAATATCGGCCTTCATCGTCTTAATCCTTTTCGGGACACCCCTTTTCGGCACTTGCGCTATTCGCTGCGACGCCACCGATCTACGGGCTTAAAAATCGTGAGACGTGCCTATAGCGCACCCGAGCCAAAAGTGAAACCCGGTTTTTTCAATAAAAAGACAGGACGAAAATAAAAAATTGGTCGTGAGCCTACCCCCTTATGAGAACTGGACAAAAGGCCCATAGCTTGCCAATTAGGGCGCATGACCGTTGATACGCTCCCCAAAAGCGGCGAGTCGACCACCGCCGCGCGACCTCGTACGTCGCTCAAATCCCTATTGCCGCTCGTTCCCTTTGCGTTGCGCTACCGGAAACGGATCTTTTTGGCGCTTATTGCGCTGACGATCGCCTCAAGCTCGACGCTGGCCATCCCGCTTGCCGTCCGCCGGATGATCGATTTCGGGTTCTCAACCGAGGGCGCGGGCCTCATCGACCGGTATTTCGCGATGATGATTGTCGTCGTGACGATTTTGGCCGCTGCCAGCGCCTCGCGCTATTATTTGGTGATGACGCTCGGCGAACGCGTGGTCGCCGATATCCGCACCGCTGTCTTCGAACACCTGACACGACTTGATGCCGGTTTCTACGATGGCGTTAAATCCGGCGAAATCGTCTCGCGCCTTTCCGCCGACACGACCCAGCTCAAATCCGCTTTTGGCTCAAGTGCCTCGGTCGCGCTCCGTAATCTCGTCCTGTTTTTGGGCGCGGGTGCCATGATGGTTTACACGAGCCCTCGTCTTTCGGGGCTTGTGGCGCTTGCAATCCCGATCATCGTTCTCCCTCTAGTCGCATCCGGTCGGAGTGTTCGAAACCGCGCGCGAGACGCGCAAGACCGGCTGGCCGACGCATCAGCCTACGCGACCGAAGCCATCGGCGCCATGCGGGTTATGCAGGCTTTTGTTGCCGAACGCATGACAATGCAACGTTTCTCGGACGCGGCAGAAGAAGCCTATGAAACCGCGCGAAACGCAACATGGGCAAGATCCCTTTTAACCGGCATCGGCATCGCGCTCGTCTTCTCAAGCGTTGTCGGCATTCTCTGGTACGGCGCGCAGGACGTGCTCGCGGGTCGGATCACGCCCGGCACGCTCTCGCAATTCGTGCTTTATGCCATCTTCGCCGCGGGCGGCTTGGGTGAACTCTCGCAAGTCTGGGGCGAGGTAAGCGCCGCCGCCGGTGCCGCCGGACGCTTGGCCGAGCTTTTGGCCATTGAACCCGCCATCCGCGCGCCAGCTCAGCCCACATCACTGCCTAACCCGCCCAAGGGTACGATCGAATTCAATAAAGTGGGATTTGCCTATCCCTCCCGCCCAAACGAGCTCATTCTTGATGGCGTTAGCTTTTCCGTAGAACAGGGCGAGCGGATCGCGATTGTCGGCCCGTCCGGCGCAGGCAAGAGCACGATCATGCAATTGCTGTTGCGGTTTTACGATGCAACATCGGGCGAGATTTCAGTCGATGGCATCCCGATCCGCGACGTCGATCCGCGCGCTTTACGTGGCCGCATTGCCTTAGTGCCGCAAGAAAGCATGATTTTCGGAACAAGCGTTGCCGACAATATCCGCTATGGCAACCCGGCCGCTTCCGATGCAGCGATTAAATCCGCCGCCGAGCGAGCGATTGTTGACAGTTTTGTCAGCACCTGGCCCGAAGGATACGAGACGCGCATCGGTGAGCGCGGCGTCACGCTTTCAGGTGGCCAGCGCCAACGCATTTCGATTGCACGCGCTATTTTGAAAGACGCCCCGATCCTGCTGCTGGATGAAGCCACCTCTGCGCTCGATGCCGAAAACGAAACACTCGTTCAATCAGCCCTTGATCGCCTAATGGAAGGCCGCACCACCATCGTCATCGCGCATCGCCTCTCCACCATCGTCAATGCCGACCGTATCTTGGTGATGGATCACGGCAAGATCGTCGAGCAAGGAACACATGCCGAGCTCGTGACGTTAGGCGGACTATATGCGCGATTGGCGGCACTTCAGTTTGACTTGAATTAAAAAAGCGGAGGGCTCACCGATCGGTAAGCTTCAACTCAATACGACGATTGCGCTTGAGCGCCTCATCCGTATCGCCCAATTCAATCGGCTGAAACTCGCCGAAGCCCGCCGCCATCAAACGCTGCGGTGCGACGCCTTTGGTAACGAGATATTGCACGACCGAAATCGCGCGGGCAGCGGATAATTCCCAATTGGATTTAAACTGGCCTGCACCGCTCAAAGGCTTTTTATCGGTATGGCCATCAACGCGTAAAATCCACGGAATATCCGGCGGGATTTCACCATCAAGCTGCACCAAGGCGGCGGCAAGCTTATCAAGCTCCACTTTACCGGCCGCGCTTACGGCAGCGGAACCCACATCAAAAAACACTTCCGATTGAAACACGAAGCGATCACCAACAACGCGCACATCGGAACGGTTGGAGAGGATTTGCCGCAAGCGCCCAAAAAATTCCGAGCGATAGCGCGCGAGTTCTTGTACCTTTTGCGCCAAGGCCACGTTAAGCCGCGAGCCAAGATCGGCAATCCGCGCCTGACTTTCTTTATCGCGCTGTTCAGATGCATTGAGCGCTTCTTCAAGTGCCGCCAATTGCCGACGCAGTGCATTGATTTGCTGATTAAGCGCTTCCACCTGCGCGAGCGCCCGTGACGAAATTTGCTTTTGCGCGTCGAGATCTTTGTTGAGCGATCCAAGCTGCGTGCCTGTATCAATTGGTGTTCCGCCCACAGCCTGTAACTGGTTCTTTAATTGATCGCGTTCCGATTGCGTTGCGGCCAGCGTATCGCCCAGAAGCGAAATGTTTTCTTCCAAATTTTTACGGTTAACGCGCTCAAGGGCTAGCAGATCCGTCAGTTCAGAAATTTGTCGATTAAGCTTGAGCAGCGCCGCATCTTTATCGGTTACCTGCTGGCTTAAGAAAAATTGCGCGACCATAAAAACGGTCAATAGAAAAACGATCGACAAAACCAGCGTCGACAAGGCGTCGACGAAGCCGGGCCAATAATCGATAACGCGCTGATTGCGACCCGGACGGGCCATGGTTAGCCCCGCCTCTTCTCGGCCAGCAAGGCCTCAAGCACGGCTTTCATTTCCGCCTCGCGCTGCGCTTGCGATTCCACCCAGTCGCGGATCAATTGCTGCTCTGAGCGCATTGAGACGACAAGCGATTGAATGCCAGACGCCAAATTTTCAATGGCCGCAACATTGGCGGCCTGCAATCCCGGCTCCACCAAGCCACCGGATGCCACAGGTAGACCCGAATTCATTGGAACTGTAGCGCCCGGACCGGCAATTCCTGCGAGCCAATTTTCCAATTGCTCATAAAACTGATTTTGCGCTTGGCCCGCCTGTAGATCCAAAAATCCAAGGATCAGCGAGCCAGCCAACCCGAACAGCGACGAGGAGAACGAAATACCCATACCGCCCAAGGGTGCTGCTAAGCCCGATTTCAATTCCTCGAACATCAGTGCCGCATCCGAGCCCGCTTTCATCGACTGGATGACCTTGCCGACCGAACCCACCGTATCCAACAGGCCCCAAAACGTACCCAAGAGGCCCAAAAATACCAAGAGACCCGTTAAATAACGCCCGGTATCGCGGGCCTCATCAAGACGCAGACCCACGGTATCGAGAATAGCACGTAGAGAAAGCGGCGATAGCGCCTCACGCTTATGTCGACCCGCCAGCATTTTGGCCATGGGCAGCAATAAAACCGGTTCGCGCTCAATGACGACGCCGCTATCGCTTTCAAGAAATGCATTGGCCCAGCGTACTTCGCGAAAAAGCCGCAAAACGCCCCGAAAGGCCAACACAATACCAATGATCAACACGCCGATAATCAGCGCATTCAGCGGCGGATTGGCATTAAAGGCCTGAATGATCGGGCGATAAAGAATAAAGGCGATAAAGGCACCGAGCACCAAAAAAACCGCCATGCGGAACAGATAAGCCGTTGGCCGCGTCAAAGGTTGCGTATCACTGTTCCGAGCCATGAGACCTCGCTTCAAAAACGCCGCCATGATTGCTTTCATTCTCTCTCAAGACAAGAATACATCACATACTGATCACGCCGATTATGAAGCGCGGGCCTCTTTCAGCACTTTCACCAACTGGCCATGAACCGATGTGTTGGCCACTAGTACAGAATTATCCGTCACTTTAAAGTCACCACCATTACCATCCGAAACAAAACCACCCGCTTCGCGCACTAGAACGATGCCCGCGGCAATATCCCATGAGGATAAGCCGGTCTCCCAAAAACCATCAAGCCGACCTGCAGCGACATAGGAAAGGTCGAGTGCGGCGGAACCAAGGCGACGGACACCCGCAACACGCGCGGTGACATGCGCCATTTCTTTCATATAAACCGGCAAATCGCGCTTAGAACTCGACGGAATTCCTGTTCCAATCATGCATTCGATCAATTCCATACGTGCTGACACGCGTAAGCGGCGATTATTGAGAAAGGCGCCTTTACCCTTCTCGGCGATGAATAATTCATCCTTGATGGGATCATAGACGACGCCCGCAACAATCTGCCCTTCACGCTCAAGCCCGACCGAGACAGAAAAATGCGGCATGCCATGCAAGAAATTCAACGTGCCGTCGAGCGGATCAATATGCCAGCGATGCGAAGGGTCTTTACCCTCCACAACGCCACCCTCTTCCATCACGAAGCCAAAATCGGGGCGCGCCTTCAAGAGCGAGTCATGCAAAATAGCTTCGGCCTTCAGATCGGCCTGAGAGACGAAATCGCCCGGTCCTTTGCGCGAAACCTGCAGGTTTTCGACTTCGCCAAAATCACGGCGCAGGCCTTTGGCAGCCTTCATCACAGCATCAACCATAATGGTCATAAGCGGAGAACGGATCATATCGGGCCCTTCAATCAGCAAAACACGCGATGCCATGAAAGCACGCGCGACATATATGGAGCATCAACAACGGCAGAGCCGACGCGTCAAGCGGGGAATGCTATTCGTCGCGTTGCGGTGCGGGGGTTTGCGCGATGATTGTGAGCGCTTGCTTGACGACCGCACCAATCCCGTCCGGATGGTCAAAGGAATGCGCGCCCAATCCGATAAACTCGGCGCCCGTAGCTACCAATGGCGCAACATGCGCCTCTTCACTCGCAAACGCGACGCAGGGCGTATTGAACAATTCCGCCCACCACTCCGCCCGCTCCTGCACCATAGAGAGCGTAGGCAAAGATCCGTCAGGGCGCGTTTCGCCAAACATGACATAGTCAGCGCCAAGTTCTGCCGCCTCCATCGCATCGTGCCGAGCCTTCAATCCGCCAACGCCAACTGAGCGATCGATCCGCCGCATGGCCGATAGGGCCTCACTCACCCGAGCGGGCGAGGTAAGATGCACGCCATCAGCACCCGTGCGTGCCACCATTTCGAAAGCGTCCACAATCAAAAGCACAGCACCCGCCTCGTGAACCTTCGACACGAGTGCTTTGACAAAATTAATTTGCGAACGCTCATCACCATCCGGCAACGTCACAATAACCGCATCAATCCGCCCACCCTTAAAGGCAGCAGTCAGCGATGCGTTTAGGTGGTCGGCATTCTCCTCACGCGGAGCGAAAAGAATAAGACGTGCCGTGTAAGTCATTACGCTACTTTCAAAAGAACGCTTCGGACCGCGAGCCTCCCGGCTCGCATTTCCAGCGCGGCAGGAGCCGCGCGGTCCATAATAACAGCATTAAAAGTTGGCTATCATCATAGAGGATAGCTTTCCAGCAACGATGTGATCCACCCTTACCCGAAGGTTGGATCAAGCTTACCCGATGCATAGAGCTTGGCCATTTCAGCAAGCGTATGAACCTTACCGATCTTTGAGGCCTTGCCTGCGGTACCAAATTCTTCGAACCGCTGCTTAACGAGTTTGGTCATTGCATCCATCGCAGGCTTCAAATATTTGCGCGGATCGAATTCACCGGGGTTCTCCGACAATACTTTACGAATCTGGCCCGTCATTGCCATGCGGTTATCGGTGTCGATATTCACCTTGCGCACGCCATTTTTGATACCGCGCTGGATTTCCTCGACCGGCACACCCCAGGTCTGCGGCATCTCACCGCCATAGGCGTTGATGATGTCCTGCAAATCTTGCGGCACTGACGACGAGCCATGCATCACAAGATGCGTGTTAGGCAGCAAGCGATGGATTTCTTCGATGACATGCATCGCAAGAATTGCCCCATCAGGCTTGCGCGTGAATTTATAAGCGCCGTGGGAGGTACCCATCGCAATGGCAAGTGCGTCAACTTTCGTCGCGCGCACAAAATCAACCGCTTCCTTCGGGTTCGTTAGCAATTGATCATGCGAGAGGGTGCCCTCAAAACCATGACCATCTTCTTTTTCGCCCTGTCCGGTTTCAAGCGAACCCAAAACACCAAGCTCGCCTTCGACAGAGATACCGCCAAGATGCGCCATATCAGTGACGGTCTTGGTGACGCCAACATTGTAATCCCAATCGCCCGGCGTCTTGCCATCGTCTTTTAACGAGCCATCCATCATCACCGAGGTAAAGCCCGCTTGGATCGCCGTCATGCACGTCGCTGCGTTATTGCCGTGATCAAGATGTACGCAAATTGGAATCTGCGGATAGATTTCGGTCAACGCATCCATCATATGCTTCAGCATAATGTCATGCGCATAGGCACGCGCGCCGCGCGAGGCCTGAATGATCACCGGAGCATCAACGGCAACCGCCGCATTCATCACCGCCAGCGCGCCTTCCATATTATTGATGTTAAAAGCAGGGACGCCATAGCTATGCTCGGCGGCATGGTCGAGCAGCTGTCTCATGGTTATGCGTGGCATGGTATCGTCTCCTTTAGACTATTTCCGCTATCCAATTTAATTCGGTCTATTGACGACGCAGCGCGTCAACACCCGGCAATGGCTTGCCCTCAAGCCATTCGAGGAATGCGCCGCCTGCCGTTGATACATAAGTAAAATCATCCGCAGCGCCTGCATGATTAAGCGCCGATACCGTATCGCCACCACCGGCGACCGAAAGTAGCTTGCCTGCTTTGGTCAAACGAGCCGCTTCTTGGGCCACTGCATTGGTACCCTTATCAAAAGGCTCCAATTCAAACGCGCCAAACGGGCCATTCCACACCAAGGTTTTAGCCGTTGAAAGTTTCTCGGCGACTGTCTTCACCGAAGCCGGGCCAATATCGAGGATCATGTCATCTGCGCCAACGGCATCAACGGATACAACTTTGTTGGCAGCATGCGCTTTAAATTCCGAGGCGACCGTTGCATCAACCGGCAACACAATTTCGCAGCCCGACGCTTTAGCCGTCTCTAGCACGCCGCGCGCTGTATCGAGTAGATCATGCTCGCAGAGTGATTTTCCGACCGCCTTACCAAGGGCCGCGAGAAACGTATTGGCCATACCACCGCCAATAACCAAAATATCAACTTTCTTGACGAGATTGCCGAGCAGATCGAGCTTCGAGGAAACCTTAGCGCCACCGACAACGGCGAGCACCGGACGCTCGGGTTGTTCAAGCGCCTTCGCCAACGCTTCAATTTCAGCCTGCATCGTGCGGCCTGCAAAAGCAGGTAATACTTTTGCGAGCCCTTCGGTCGAGGCATGCGCACGATGCGCCGCTGAAAAGGCATCATTCACATAAAGATCACCATTGGCTGCAAGGGCTGCAACAAAAGCGGGATCATTTTTCTCTTCTTGCTTGTGAAAGCGCGTATTCTCAAGGCAAACAATATCGCCGTTTTTCATGGCATCGACTGCCGCTTTCGCCGCGTCACCGACACAATCCGACGCAAAGCCTACCGGACGTCCAATACGCTTGGACAGTTCAGCCGCAACAGGCGCTAAGGACTCTTTCGGATCAACGCCTTTAGGGCGTCCAAAATGCGCTAGTAAAATGACTTTTCCGCCTTTATCCGAAATTTCACGAAGCGTTGGTAAAATCCGGTCGATGCGGGTGGTGTCGGAAACACGACCCTCTTCCATCGGCACGTTGAGATCAACACGGACAAGCACGCGCTTGCCCGAGACGGATGCATCATCGAGTGTATTGAAGAGGGTCATTTGGCATACTTTATGATTGCGAGAACAATACCGGCGCCGGCCATCCATGTGCTGATGACGACACCTATAAGCTGAAGCCAAGACGGGGCTTGCGAAAGCTTTCCTTTGATTTCGGCTAAAGTAACTTCAATCGATTTCACTGAGGTTTTAATCTCGGATACATCAGCCTCAAGCCGTGCAACACGTTGTTCCAACATTGGATCCTCCGGACCTGAACCGCCGTCGCCCTTTTGAGAGCCTCCTGTATACTGACGGAGTTGGTGGATATTCGACATTAATAAAGCCTATTCTGCAATAATATCTTTGATTAGCCCAGACTTTCGGAGCAAAGTTCCTTCGTCGAACTGCATTTCATACCCGCACTCAGAACAAAATATATTGATGATCGGCCTAGATCCAGCGGGAAAGAAATTTGGTCCGTCGGGAAGATAGAGCATCGTGCTCCGTTGTGTAAATGTTCCATCATCATTTACTGGATCATGCAATTCGAACGCATTCGATCCGCAAAGCGGACATTTCAAATTTGAATGAACTCTTTCAAGCGCAAGAAGGAGCTCATCCTTATTTGAACTTCGCCATGAATCCTTATCTTGACCGAAGGAAAACTTTGCTGCCATTTTAGATCAACTTGCCCATCGCAACGGCTGTGTCGGCCATACGGTTCGAGAAGCCCCATTCATTGTCGTACCAAGAAAGGATCGAAACAAAAGTTCCGTCCATCACCTTGGTCTGATCCATGTGGAAGATCGACGAGTGCGAATCATGGTTGAAGTCGATCGAAACATTGGCCGAGTTGGTGTAGCCAAGAATACCCTTTAAACGACCATCGGCCGCAGCCTTAATCGCTGCATTGATTTCGTCCTTGGTGGTTGCACGCTTGGCAATAATCTTCAAATCAACCACCGACACATTTGGCGTTGGTACGCGGATCGCTGCGCCATCGAGCTTGCCATTCAATTCTGGAAGCACAAGACCAACGGCCTTCGCAGCACCCGTCGAGGTTGGGATCATTGAAAGGGCGGCGGCGCGGCCACGGTACAAATCCTTATGCATCGTATCGAGCGTTGGCTGGTCACCGGTGTAGGAATGGATCGTCGTCATCATGCCCTTTTCGATACCGACGAGCTCATGCAGCACTTGCGCCACTGGCGAAAGGCAATTGGTCGTGCACGACGCGTTCGACACAACAAGGTGCTCCTTCGTGAGCTTCTGGTGGTTAACACCGTAAACAACCGTCAAATCTGCACCATCTGCAGGTGCGGAAACGAGCACGCGCTTGGCACCGGCTGCAAGGTGGGCGGAAGCCTTATCCTTCGAGGTGAAAATCCCCGTGCATTCAAGCGCGATATCAACGCCGAGATCCTTATGCGGCAATTGCGCAGGATCGCGTACGGCCGTCACCTTGATCGGGCCGCGGCCCACATTGATGGTATCGCCTTCAACCGTCACAGTGCCGGGAAAACGGCCATGCACCGAGTCAAACCGAAAAAGATGCGCATTGGTCTCGACAGGGCCAAGATCATTGATCGCTACAACTTCAATATCGGTGCGACCCGACTCGATAATAGCGCGAAGAACGTTACGGCCGATACGGCCAAATCCATTGATTGCAACGCGAACTGCCATGTTAGTCTCCTGTCTTTCAAACACAATTTCAATCGATTAAGGATCAGCTATTAGCCGAGACGGGCAAGCGCTTTCTCGACGATGGCTTCCGCCGTTATGCCAAAATGAGAATAGAGTTCTTTGTAAGGCGCACTCGCACCAAAGCTGCTCATGCCAACGAAAATGCCGTCATTGCCGATCAACGAATCCCAGCCTTGGCGGACCGCCGCTTCGACACCGATCTTGACCTTAGCATTTCCAATGATTGCCGCACGATAGGCATCATCCTGACGCGCAAACATCTCAAAGCTTGGCACCGATACAACACGGGCTTTCACGCCCTTTTCCGTAAGCGCCTTATGCGCAGCAACGGCGATCTCAACTTCCGAACCCGTTGCGAAAATCGACACCTGTGCATCGCCATGAGCAGCCATAAGTTCATACGCGCCACGCGCAGATTTATTCTCGCTTTGTGCTCCTAAACGAAGCTGCGGCAAGTTTTGACGGGTAAGCGCCAAAATGCTTGGCGTGCAGGTTTCCTTCAACGCCAATTCCCAGCACTCGGCTGTTTCAACAACGTCCGCAGGACGAAACACGTTGAGGTTCGGCATCGCACGCAGTGAGGCCAAGTGTTCAATCGGTTGATGGGTCGGGCCGTCTTCGCCCAAGCCAATCGAGTCATGCGTCATGACTTGAATCGTACGAATACCCATCAATGCTGACAAGCGAATGGAGGGACGGCAATAATCGGTAAATACCATAAAGGTCGCGCCCGATGGAATAATGCCGCCATGCAGCGCCATACCGTTCATCGCAGCCGCCATGCCATGTTCACGAATGCCGTAATGAATATAACGACCCGCGAATTGACCAGGGGACATCGCCGTCAAATTTTTCGTCTTGGTATTATTGGATGGCGTCAAATCAGCCGAACCAAGCACCAATTCCGGAACCGCCTCGGTAATCACTTCAAGCGCCATTTCCGATGCTTTACGCGTTGCAACCGTTTGTGGCTCGGACGCCAATTTTGCCTTGAACGCAGCAATCGCCGCATCGAGTTTTGGTGATACGTTACCCGCCATCCGGCGCGTAAATTCTTCGCCCTTTGGCGAGGCGGCCACGCGCTTTTTCCACTCTGCATGCGCGCCTTGTGAGCGCTTAGCCGACGCGCGCCACGCCTCAAGAACATCTGCAGGCACATCGAATGGCTCAGTCGACAAACCAAGTGCGGCCTTTGCACCGGCAAGTTCTTCTGCACCCAGCGGCTCGCCATGTGCCTTTGAAGTACCGGCACGCTTTGGTGCGCCGAAACCAATCACTGTCTTACACGCGATCAGGGTCGGGCGATCCGATGTGTGCGCGGCTTCAATTGCGGCTGCAATAGCGTCTTGGTCGTGGCCATCAACGGCGGCGGTAGCCCAACCGGCGGCTTCAAACCGCTTACGCTGATCCACCGAGTCGGCAATCGAAAGCGGTCCGTCAATCGAAATGCCGTTATCGTCCCAAAGCACGATCAGACGATTAAGCTTCAAGTGGCCAGCAAGGGCGATGGCCTCTTGCGAGACGCCTTCCATCAAATCGCCATCAGAGGCGAGCACATAGGTGTAATGATCAACGAGATCGGACGAGAACTCGGCATTGAGATGCCGCTCGGCCAGCGCAAAGCCAACTGATGTTGCAAGCCCCTGCCCCAACGGACCGGTTGTCATCTCAACGCCTGGCGTATGGCCCACTTCCGGATGCCCCGGTGTTTTAGAGCCCCATTGGCGGAAATTTTTGAGCTCATCCATCGTCATGCCGGTTGTGCCGGTTAGATAAAGGATAGAATAGAGAAGCATCGAGCCGTGACCGGCCGAGAGAATAAAGCGATCCCGATCTGCCCAATGCGGGTCGGTCGGATCAAACTTCAAAAAACGCGTATAAATGACAGTTGCGATATCCGCTGCGCCCATTGGCAGGCCGGGATGGCCGGATTTGGCCTTTTCTACCCCATCCATCGAAAGACCACGAATGGCGTTAGCCATGCGGCGTGCAAGATCGCTCGAACCCATCATACTATCCTTTTGTCGAATGCGCTGGACTGATAACACCTCACTAAGCCAAGTCAATGTGCAGCTGCAGCAAAATGTCGCGGAACTGACGGAAAAAGCCAAAAAGGCGACCTTGCGGCCGCCTTTTCGTAAATACGGTCAGAATGTTCGGTTTATGCCTGTTTCTGCTTCACAATGATCGGCATCAACAGGTCACCCCAGTAACCGCCATCGGTATGATGGCGCGCGGTGCGTTGCAATTCGACCGATAGACCGGTCTCCACCGCTTTCATCACGGCTTGGTTGAGGCGATGAAGATCATTGGCGAGGATGCGGATGGCGCTTTTTTGCTGCTCGTCCATCTCGGTCGTGAGCTCTTCGGTCCGTTCTTTCACGCGTGTTCTGGTCATTTTGGCCTCCTTGGGGCTCTTAAAAATTTGGACGTTTCCTCAAATGCCGGGTAAAATTACTCGGCAGCAATCGCATGGAATTGGGCGCTTTCGGTCGACTCGCCCATAGCGGTCGTCGACGATTTGCCGGACGAGATGGTCGTTGCGACCATATCGAAATAGCCGGTGCCCACTTCGCGCTGGTGGCGGGTGGCGGTGTAGCCTGCTGCTTCCGAGGCAAATTCGGCCTGTTGCAGCTCGGAATAGGCCGCCATCCCGCGATCCTTATAGCCAAGAGCCAATTCGAACATGCCGTGGTTCAACGCATGGAAACCGGCAAGCGTCACGAATTGGAACTTGTAGCCCATGGCACCTAATTCGCGCTGGAACTTGGCAATCGTCGCCTCATCAAGCTTCGCCTTCCAGTTGAAGCTTGGCGAGCAATTATAGGCCATCATTTTGCCCGGATGCTTCTTCTGCAGCGCTTCGGCAAATTTCTTCGCGTCCGCCAAATCGGGATGGGACGTTTCCCACCAAATCAAATCTGCGATCTCGGCAAAGGCAAGGCCACGCGAGATGCAATGGTCGAGGCCGGTGCCTTCCTTCAGGCGGTAAAAACCTTCTGGCGTACGAGAATTTTCTTCAATGAACGGACGATCCCGCTCATCGACATCCGATGTAATCAAACGGGCCGATTCTGCATCCGTACGCGCAACGGTAATGGTGGGAACGCCCATGACGTCAGCAGCCAAACGGGCAGCCACAAGATTGCGTTCATGCGCGGCGGTGGGGATCAACACTTTGCCGCCAAGATGACCGCATTTTTTCTCGGATGCGAGCTGGTCTTCAAAGTGCACACCCGCGGCACCTGCCTCAATATAGGCCTTCATGATCTCGTAGGAATTGAGCGGGCCACCAAAGCCCGCTTCGGCATCGGCCACAATCGGCAAGAACCAATCGCGCTTCGCGCCACCTTCGGAATGCTCCACCTCATCCGCGCGCTTCAAGGTGCGGTTGATGCGGCGGCAAAGGTCAGGGCCAGCATTCGCCGGATAAAGCGATTGGTCAGGGTACATTGCACCCGCCGTATTGGCGTCCGCCGCCACCTGCCAGCCAGAGAGATAAATTGCCTTCAACCCGGCACGTGCCATCTGCATCGCTTGGTTGCCGGTCACCGCACCGAGCGCATTAATATAATCCTCGCTCTTCAAAAGCTCCCAGAGCTTATTGGCCCCACGCTCGGCCAGCGTTTGAGCAATCGGGAGGGAACCACGCAGACGGACGACTTCTTCCGGCGAATAAGGACGGTTAATCCCGTCAAACCGGCCCTTCGGTGCATTCGGCACAAGGTCGTTAAAAGTGGTCTTTGTCATCGCGCTCTCCAATCCTTCTTGTCAAATATGACAGATCTTTACAAAGGCGGCTCAATCGGCTGTCCCCATGGCAGCATCTCATTTCACCTTGAAAAAACTTTAACTTAAAAATATTGCAGCGCACCAGACGGACAATTGACGGCAAAGGTAACATCGTTTAAAATTTACAATTGTAAATCTGTTATTATGTAAATTTTTGTATTATTTACAGAAAGAAGGCAGACATGATCGTAGCCGGACGCAAAATTCTGGCAGGCGCGCGGGTGCGTAAGCTTAGGCGCGAACTCGGCCTTTCCCAATCCGGCATGGCGAGTGAGCTCGGCATTTCCGCGAGCTATCTCAACCTTATGGAGCGCAACCAGCGGCCGGTTACCGCCCAGGTCCTCATCCGTATGGCGGAAGCCTTCAATGTCGATCCCCGCTCCTTTGCCCGCGAGGAAGAGGCTCGCCTGCAAAGTGAGCTCGATGAAGTCTTCACCGATCCACTGTTTCGCAGCCAACCGGTCGCCAAAGACGAGCTGCGCGAACTGACAAGCCTCGCCCCGTCGATCGCTGAAGCCGTACAACGGCTGTACGCCGCCTATCTCGACTTGAAAGAAGGAGGCGCTGGCCTACCCGACACGCTTGATGGCGATCGCGGCGAGGCGACAACGGCCAATAACCCCGTCGACCGCGTCCGCGATCTCATTCAGTCCGCAACAAACCACTTCCCCGAATTGGAAGCCCGCGCCGAAGCTTTGGCCGAGGAGCTAGCAAAGACGGGCGGTGATTTACTGTCAGCCCTCACGGCGCGATTAAAAGACACGCATGGCATTCGCGTACAAATTCTCCCTGTCGATGTGATGCCCGCCTCGCTTCGACGCTTCGATCATCATCGCAGGCGTTTGATGATTTCAGAATTGGTGGACGCATCGGGCAGGAGTTTTCAAGTCGCGTTTCAACTTGCCCTTATTGAATGGCGCGACACGATCGATGCGATTGCTAATCGCTTGGAGCCCGAGATAGGCCCAGCCAAATCGCTGCTCCGCGTCAGCCTCGCTAATTATGCTGCGGCCGCATTGATGATGCCCTATCAGCGCTTTCTTGATGCCGCCGAAGCGCTCAATTACGATATTGATGTCCTAGGCGCGCGCTTTCAAGCAAGCTTCGAGCAAGTAGCGCACAGGCTCACGACGCTGAACCGGCAAAACGCACGTGGTGTGCCGTTTTTTCTGATCCGCATCGATACCGCCGGTAATGTTTCAAAGCGTTTCGCCGCAGGCAACTTCCCCTTCTCGCGCTTTGGTGGCACCTGCCCGCTCTGGAACCTGCACGAAACCTTCTCAAGCCCCGGCGCCTTCATGACCGAAATCGTCGAATTACCCGATGGCGGCAAATGGTTCTCCATCGCCCGAACGGTACGCCGCGCGGCGTCTGCCTATGGCAGCGCCGAGGGACAATTTGCCATCGGATTAGGGTGTGAAATAAAATATGCAAATCGCATAATCTATGCACGAAAATTCGATTTAAAAAATGGCCCGGCTACACCAATTGGAGTCAATTGCAGGCTGTGCGAGAGAGACAATTGCGCGCAAAGGGCAGCGCCGCCGATGACACGGAAATTGCGGGTCGATGAGAGTGTAAGAGGGATTTCGCCGTTTAGTTTTGACCGTTAAAAAGCCGTCATTGCTTCGCTCTCGCTCGCAATGACGGACATCAACAATCCGCGACATTCACCGCCAAGCCACCTTGCGCGGTTTCTTTATATTTAACGAGCATATCAATGCCCGTCTGGCGCATCGTCTCAATCACTTCATCGAGCGAGACACGGTGCGTGCCATCGCCGCGTAGCGACAAAGAGGCCGCCACAATCGCCTTGTTCGCGCCAAAAGCATTGCGCTCGATGCAGGGAATTTGCACGAGCCCGCCAATCGGATCACACGTCATACCGAGATGATGTTCAAGCGCGATCTCAGCCGCGTTTTCAATCTGCTCGGGCGTACCACCAAGCAAAGCGCAAAGTCCGCCTGCGGCCATGGCAGAGGCCGAGCCAACTTCGCCCTGACAGCCTACTTCGGCACCCGAAATCGAGGCGTTCTGTTTGATGAGCGAACCAACAGCCGCCGCCGTCAGCAAATAGTCACGGCTCGCTTCAAGCGAATATTCAGGGCAGAAATCTTTGGCATAACGCAGCACCGCCGGAATAATCCCCGCCGCCCCATTTGTCGGTGCAGTAACGACACGGCCACCCGCCGCGTTCTCCTCATTCACCGCGATGGCGTAGAGGCTCACCCAATCCATAATTTCATGCGCGGGACGACGATTGGCGCTCTTGCCCGCTTCAAGCTGCTGGTGGATCGACTTGGCACGGCGCTTTACTTTGAGCCCGCCCGGTAAAATGCCCTCTTGCCGACAGCCGCGATCGATACAGGCAAACATCACCTCGCGGATTTTGTCCAAAGTGGCGTCAATCTCGGCATCGCTTTTTGTCACGCGCTCATTGTCGCGTTGTAACTCGGCAAAACTTTTTCCGGTGCGATTGCAAAGCTGCAATAATTCAACGGCATTGGTAAATTTATAAGGCAGATCAGGCCCGCCCACCCCGCCGGATGCTTCTTCCTCATCGGTCACTACAAAGCCACCACCGATGGAGTAATAGGCCTTTTCCGTAAGCAACCCACCTTCCGCGCTGAACGCCTGAAAGCGCATTGCATTAGAATGCCGTTTCATCAGCTCCTTTTTGTTCGGAACCAGATCCTCATCCAACGTAAATGGCATCGCCCGCACGCCGCCCAATTCCAGCGATCCATTGCGTATGATTGAAGCGATCATATCTTCCACTAAATCAGGATCAACTTCCGCCGGCAAAAAGCCAGAAAGACCAAGAAGAATCGCGGTCTCGGTACCGTGTCCTTTTGCGGTCCAAGCGAGGGAACCAAAAAGCTCGGTCTTGATACGACCGACGCGCCCAAGACCTACCGTCTCGTTGAGCAAGGCAACAAAGCGATGCGCCGCAACCATCGGCCCAACCGTATGCGAGCTTGAAGGGCCAATGCCGATCTTAAAGAGGTCGAAGACGCTGATCATAGGCCGTTTTCCCGCCGATTATGCCTCCTTCTCCCTTAGGGAGAAGGTACCTGCGGAGCAGGGGGATGAGGGGTGAGGCGTGGTTTGCGAAGCAAATAAAAAGGTCCGGTGGACCTTTTTAAACAATGAACGCCCGAAGCGAAAGCGCAGGGCCGGAGATGCTAACTTACCCCCGCCCTTCGCTTTGGCTCAGTGCGTTCATCATTCGAAAAGCGTCACTGGCGCTTTTCGTTGGCTACCGCCAAACACTCTTCACCCTCATCCGGTCGCTCCGCGACCACCTTCTCCTTAAAGGAGAAGGATATTAATTGACTATCCCCGTCGTCTCCGCCGTCCACCCTCGCCCTCGGCAGGCTCAGCGTGCACTTTTGGTGGCGGCAAAGTAACCACTTTCGACAAGTTCGAAAACACATCAACCTTATTCGGTATTGCCATCGCGCTCACGAAATGCCCTTGGAATTTAGGCTCCATCGCGGTTTCGATTTTTTCGATTTTGCCGACAACGCTTTCAATTTCGCCACGCGCTGTTTCATTCAACAGAGCAATACGCGCGCCTGTTCCCGCCGCGTTACCCGCCGAGCCCACTTTCGACAAATCGCAATCCGGAATAAGGCCGAGCACCATTGCATATTTCACATCGATATGGCTGCCAAACGCACCAGCAAGCGTGATGCGATCGACATGGTCAACGCCGTAGTGATCGAGCAATAATTTAACGCCCGCATAAAGCGCGGCTTTACCAAGCTGAATAGCACGCACATCGGCCTGCGTAATCGTAATACGCGGCTCGCCATCATTCAGCACATAGGTAAAGGTGCGCCCTTCATTCACAATGCGTGGTGTACGCACCTGCAAATCGCCATCAATCACGCCGTCTTGCGTGATAACGCCTGCGAGATACATTTCGGCTATCGCTTCGATAATGCCTGAGCCGCAAATCCCGTTGACACCTGTCTTGGCGGCTTCTTCCCAAAAGCCTTCTTCATTCGACCACAAATCAGAACCGATGATTTTGAATTTAGGCTCTAATGTTTCGTGATCAATTCTGACGCGCTCAATCGCGCCCGGTGCGGCGCGCTGGCCGGATGAAAGTTGCGCCCCTTCAAATGCCGGACCTGTCGGAGAAGAGCAAGCAAGCAAACGCTTTTTGTTGCCAAGCACGATTTCGGCATTCGTGCCTACGTCAACAACAAGCGTCACTTCGTCATTTAAATGCGGTGCTTCAGATAATACCACGCCCGCCGTATCCGCACCCACATGGCCGGCGATGCACGGCAACAAATAAACAAACGCGCCCGGCGCAATGGATAAGCCAACTTCACGCGCTTTAACGTCTTGGCCTCTATCAAGCGTCAAAGCGAAAGGCGCTCCGCCAAGCTCGGTCGGATCAATCCCTAAAAATAAATGATGCATGATCGGATTGCCGACCACGGTCATTTCCACAATGCCTTCGCGCGTAATGCCAGCTTCTTTCACGACCTCGCCCACGAGATCATCGAGCGCTGCGCGAACAGCATCGGTCATTTCTACTTCGCCGCCCGGATTCATCATCACGTATGAAACGCGACTCATCAAATCTTCGCCAAAGCGAATTTGCGGGTTCATTAAACCGGCAGAAGCTAATGTCTCGCCATTATAAAGATCGGAAAGATGCGCCGCGATGGTGGTCGAGCCAACGTCAACGGCAACACCATAGGCGGTCTCAACAAAGCCCGGATAAATTGCGACAATATCGTGACCTTTGCGAATAGCAACAGTCACCTTCCATTCGCCCTTGCGCAGCGTCTTTTGTAGCCCGCGCAGCACGGCCAAATCCGGCATACCGGCATCAATGTTCCACTGCGCCTTCAACGCTTCTACAAGGCGTGTGAAGTCAGACGATGGGCTATCAATATCCGGCTCGGCCACTTCCACAAAATACAACCGAACAACAGGCTCAAGCGTAATCGCCCGCGTCTCGGCCTTCTTACGAACCACCTGCCGATGCACTTGGCTTTCAGGCGGGACGTCGATGACGACATCACCGCACAGCTTCGCCTGACAGCCCAAGCGACGATGCTCACCCAATGCACCGCGCTTGGATGTATAACGCTCCTCAACCGAATTCCATTCCGTCAAATGATCAGCAGCGGATTGAATGCCATGCTTGGCAAAATCGCCTTCTGCCACCAAGACCTGACAACGGCCGCAAATGCCACGGCCACCGCATACGCTATCCACATCAACGCCCAGCGCACGCGCGGCTTCAAGCACGCTTGTGCCTTCAGCAAAGTCGCCGCGCTTGCCCGAAGGCGTGAAGACGATACGGTGCTGTTCGGTCACGGATAATCCTATTCGCGGTTACGGCGGCGGCCTTCGCGACCACGACGATCGGCTGCGCCACCTTCTTGGCCTTCTGGCGCAGGTTCACGGTATTTGCGGATCCAAGCGGCGCAATTTGGATCATGCCCCATCATCACGTCAGCACCCAAAATCGCCTGAATGTCTTCGGCGTGCAAAGGATTCATAATCGCCGACGTCATGCCCGCGCCAATCGCCATTGGCATAAAGGCAGCAGCCAAGCCACGGCGGTTTGGCAGACCAAAGGAGAAGTTAGAGGCACCACACGTGGTGTTAACTTTCAGCTCTTCGCGCAAGCGACGCAGAAGATGCATCAGCTTGGCACCCGCATCATTTAACGCACCAACGGGCATCACCAGCGGATCAACCACAACGTCAGAACGCGGAATACCGTAATCGGCGGCGCGCTCGACGATCTTCTTGGCAATTTTGTAGCGCTCGTCGGGGTCTTCCGAAATGCCCGTTTCATCGTTCGAGATCGCGACAACGGCAGCGCCATATTTCTTCACAAGCGGCAGAACGGTTTCGAGACGATCTTCTTCACCGGTCACCGAGTTGACAAGTGCCTTGCCTTTGTAAACGGCAAGGCCTGCTTCAAGCGCTGCAACAATCGAGCTGTCGATCGAAAGCGGCACATCGGTTACTTCCTGCACGCGCTTGATCGCTTCGGCGAGAATAGCAGGCTCATCGGCCAGCGGAATACCGGCATTTACATCAAGCATCTGCGCGCCGGCTTCGACTTGTGCCAAAGCATCGGCAATCACGCGGGTATAATCGCCAGCGGCCATTTCAGCGGCGAGCAATTTGCGACCTGTTGGATTGATGCGCTCGCCAATCATGACGAAGCGGCGCTCGAAGCCGATAATGACTTCCTTTTTATGCGAACTGAGAACCGTATCGGTCATGGCTATTTTTCCCAAAGCGTCTGAATGTAAAAACTGATTGTTCTCATACCGTCAAGCGGGCGCGCCAACTTGTCCCATTGCGACGGTGGAAGGCGGCATCTCGCTATCCGCCAAGGTTGCAAAGGCGCGGCGGAAGGGCTGGCGGCCCTTCAAAATGCCGGACTCGCTGACAATATGGCCCACGCTCTCCTCCTGCCGATAGGCCATGATGTGGACACCAGCCACGCCCGCAATCTCATGAATTTCCTGGATGAGATCGATGCAGAGCTTAATACCCTCGGCCTTTTGGTTCTCAGCCCCTTCCAAGCGCTTGATTACAGCGTCTGGAATATGCACGCCCGCGACATTCGAGCGCATCCATTTTGCCGTCTTGGCAGAAGGTAGAGGGCCAACGCCTACCAAAATATAGGCTTGCTTATCCAAGCCCATATCACGCACTTTTTGCATGAAGGATTTCAAGAGCGGAATATCGTAGCAATATTGTGTTTGAAAATATTGCGCGCCCGCCGCAATTTTTTTAGCAAGCCGTAACGGACGCCAATCATAAGGCGGGGCGAATGGATTTTCAGCCGCACCTAAAAACAAACGAGGCGGATCGGTAATCTTGCGGCCCGATAAAAACGTGCGCTCATCACGCATTTTTTTCATCGTTGCAAGCAGCGAGGTTGAGTCTAAATCAAACACCGGCTTTGCTTCAGGATGATCGCCACCCTGCACGCCGTCACCCGTTAATGCAAGAACGTTACACACACCAAGCGCAGCAGCCCCTAACACATTACCTTGAATGGCGATGCGGTTATAATCGCGGCACGAAATCTGCAAAATTGGTGAATAGCCAACGCGTGTCAAAAGCGCACAAATAGCAACACTCGACATGTGACAATTGGCACCTGAACCATCGGTCGCATTGATGCCATCGACCCAGCCATCAAAA
Organism: Hyphomicrobiales bacterium; assembly: GCA_947455725.1. GTDB lineage: Bacteria > Pseudomonadota > Alphaproteobacteria > Rhizobiales > Beijerinckiaceae > CAIUPE01. Next base: position 35,633 of record CANGPL010000018.1, read on the forward strand.
TGCGCCACGCGCTCATAGACATCATCCGGATTAGCGCTATCGGGTGGATTGAGTTCAGCCGTGATCGCAAACTCACCGCGACGCAACACGCGTTCTAAACGGCCACGCGACGAGTGCTCGGGTAACTCAGGTAAAGGTGCCGCTGGCGTAGGCCCAAGATCATGCGGGTGAATTGAAGGCATATCCATCATCGCATCCTCACTCATGCGCACCACGTGAAACGGCAAGCCATGACGAGCGGCCCTTTAAGCGATGATCAATCGCAGGCTGCACATTCATGATTTTATCGCCGTGCTCCATCGCTTTGCTGCCTTCCCATGCCTTCACCCAGACGCACGGCATTTCGGCATAGACTTCGCAATTGCCATTGGCACGCACGCCGCCGCATGGACCATTGCGAAGATTCTTTGGACAATTCATCGGGCATGACATGCCGGTTGAAGAGAGAATACATTGGCCGCACATGCGGCAATCAAACAAGGCACCTTTAATTGAAGCTTCAACGGCTGCAACAGGCTTTTCCAACCGCTCATAGCCGATCGCTTTGAAGAGCGGCGCAGCACCACGCAAGAATTTCTCGACGATGGAATAGGTGATTTCCATCCCGCGCGAGTGGGCATTGCTCCAAAAGCGCAAGGCAAATTTTTTACCATCACGCGGGGCTTTACCCGCAGGTTCAAAGGCTGCTGGTACGCGTGACATTATTTCGCCTCCTCATAACCGCCCGCCTTTGCAAGGGCCGCTAAGCGCTCATTCGGATATTCCGCTTCAATCTTATCGGCCCAAGCTTGCGCTTCCGCTTCTAAATCATCACCCACCGCAATCGGATCCGCGCGACGCCAATCGGCGAGATAGCTATCCGTATCCCGCGCGCCTGCTTTCATCGCCGCGGCATCAATGGAAGTCACAAAACGCTCGGGCAATTCGCGCTTTGCGGCTGTGCGGCCTTGTTTGACAATCACTTGCGCTGGAATATCGCGCCAATAAACGATGGTAAGATTAGCCATGGTGCTTCAGTTCCTCACAAATAATTCTGTAGCCGTATGGGCGCGGCCTTGACCCGTGATAAATGTTTCAAGGCCACCAAGCCCGGTAGCCCGCATTTCAAAATTGAGACCCAATCGCTCAGCAGCCTTTCGCGCCTTCTTTTCCAATGCCGTATCCGGAAATTGCGCGAGATAAACCACTCGTTTGTAATGGCCGAAATAGGTACTCATCAGCTGCGGATGACGGTCTAGTCCCAGCCCTTGAATAATTAGTCGATCAAAATGGCGCACCAGATAATCGGTCAAAAAAAACGTTCCGATTTCCTCTTCCATGAGCGCATCGAATTCGCCGGGTTGCGAATAAAAAGCGTAGCAATGGTCGCCTTCAATCCGCTCAACGCCTTCTTCTTTCAAAACCGCATCCAGCATTCCGCCCGTTCCACAATCACCATAGAGACAGAGAATGTGATCATAGTGACCGCGGGCTTTGCGGATCTTTCCACGCACGCCTTCTGGAATTTTTTCAGGCCGATTATGCCATATGGCAGGTAGGCAGGTGATATCCAAATGATCGAGATGATTTAGCCGCTTGGCTTCCAGCAATTCGCGCGCTAGCGCGCCGCAAGCGATGATGAGGGTTTTGGGTTGGCCGCTTGGCAATGAAGCACCCTTGGGTTCGTTGATACTCGATCAAAAACAAGCATTATGTAGGACCATAAACCACCAACCTCATCCTGAGCCACGGCGCAGCCGTGAGTCGAAGGACGGTGGCCGTGGTTCGACACGCTGCTTCGCAGCGGCTCACCATGAGGGTATCTTTCTAAAGCCTGATCTAGCTCCAGTTTATAAAACTTAAGCCCTGATCGTCCGTTGCGAGAGCAGCGACTTCGCCGTTTCCACCGCAACAGCCGCGTCACGGCAATAGGCATCGGCACCAATCGCCTCAGCAAAGGCTTCATTCAGCGGCGCACCACCAACGAGCACGAGATAGTCGTTGCGCATACCTTTTTCTTTCAGCGTGTCGATAACAACCTTCATATAAGGCATCGTGGTCGTCAAAAGCGCAGACATGCCGAGAATGTCTGGCTTGTGTTCTTCAATCGCTTCAAGATATTTCTCAACGGGGTTGTTGATGCCAAGGTCAATGACTTCAAAGCCCGCGCCTTCCATCATCATGCAAACGAGATTTTTGCCGATGTCATGGATGTCGCCTTTAACGGTCCCGATCACCATTTTACCGACCTTCGGCGCACCGGTTTCGGCCAAGAGCGGACGTAAAAGCTGCATACCGGCCTTCATCGCGTTAGCCGACATCAACACTTCCGGCACGAACAAAATGCCATCACGGAAATCGACACCAACAATGCGCATGCCTTCGACCAAAGCCTTGGTCAGAATATCATAGGGCGTCCAGTTACGGCCTAAAAGGATGTTCACACCCTCAACGATTTCCTCACCAAGACCATCATAGAGGTCATCATGCATCTGTTCGACGAGTTCGTCGTCGGAAAGCGTATTCAGATCAAGATCGCCGTCGGACATGCGTAGCCACCCTTCAAATTTCGGTTCAGTTTAACCGCTTTACCGGATTAGAACCCTTCCGTCGAGGTTTCTGTCGGATTTGGGACGTAGGATGCCCCAATTCCGACAGGTCGACCGAGGCTCTTAGGCCCGGAGCTTTTCATTTTCCGGATCAAACGGCGATTCTGGAATAACCGTCGCCCGGAATGTCTTGCCGAGAATTACCACCTCAAGCTCGGTTCCGATCGCTGAAAATTCAGGTGCCACCATGCCAAGGGCCAATGATTTACCGGTCCGCCAGCCAAATCCGCCCGAGGTGCAGCGGCCCACAACCATGCCACCCTGATAGATTGGCTCAGAGCCGCGCGCGTCACAATCTTCCACGCCATGCACTTCCATCGTGACGAAAGCGTTCTTGAACCCTTTTTGCTGCCAAGCAACCAGAGCGTCGCGGCCAATAAAGTCACCTTTGTTCGGGTGAACAAAGCGCTGAAGGCCTGACTCAAACGCGGCGTATTCAATCGACATTTCGCGGCCAACGAGACGGTAAGATTTTTCCAACGCCATCGACATCATGGCGCGGATACCAAACGGACGAATGCCGAATTTCGCGCCCGCTTTCATCAAGAGATCGAAAATATAATTTTGCATTTCAATCGGATGATGGAACTCATAGCCAAGCTCGCCCACGAAATTCACGCGCAACACATCGCACTGCGCCGCACCAACCGAGATCCGTTGACCCGACAGCCATGGGAAGGCCTCATTTGACAAATCGGCATCGGTCAAGCTTTGCAGCACTTCGCGCGACTTCGGACCCGCCAAAACCAACACACCATAGGCCGTTGTGATCGGTGTGAATTTCACACTACCATCGCTCGGCAAGAGCTTTTTGAGCGTATCGTGATCGTGCCGTTCCAGCGCACCGGCGGAGACAAGATAGAACACGTCCGGCGCGCTCTCATACACGGTAAATTCCGCACGCACGCCGCCATTTTTTGAGAGAAGATGCGTGAGTGCCACGCGGCCCTGCTTCTTCGGAATGCGATTGGCCAAAATGGAATCAAGCCATGCGCGAGCACCAGGTCCCGACACGATGCATTTTGCAAAAGCCGACATATCCTGAAGGCCAACGCCATTGGTAACCGCTTTGCACTCTTCGCCCACAAAGGGGAAATAGTTCGAACGACGGAAACTCCACTTTTCCTTGATCTTGCCGTCTTCAGCAGGTGGCGCATGGTTCTCGTTCGTCAATACATCGTCTTGAGCGAGATCTTCCTTTGAAAGACCATATCCTGCGGGTGCAAACCAATTCGGCCGCTCCCAACCATAGACCGATCCGAAGACAGCGCCGAGTGCCTTCATCCGGTCATAGCAAGGCGCCGTCTTTAAAGGCCGCGCTGCAACCCGCTCTTCATCCGGAAAATGCGGTGTAAACACGTTGGCATAGGCTTCTTCGTTCTTTTGTTTGAGATAGCCGCGACCCGCATAAGGGCCAAAGCGGCGTGGGTCGACGCCCATCATATCAACGGTTGATTCCCCGTCGACAATCCATTCCGCAAGCTGCCAGCCCGCACCACCGGCTGCCGTCACGCCAAAGCTGTGGCCTTCATTGAGCCAGACATTCGGCAAATCCCAAGCGGGCCCAACAATCGGGTTACCATCGGGCGTATAGGCAATCGCGCCGTTATATACCTTCTTAACACCCACTTCGCCAAAGGCGGGAACACGCGCAATCGCCGTTTCAATATGCGGGGCGAGACGGTCGAGGTCTTCCTGGAACAATTCATATTCCGACTCTTTCGACGGACCATCGACATAACAAACCGGAGCGCCCTTCTCGTAAGGTCCGAGAATGAAGCCGCCTGCTTCTTCGCGTAAATACCAAGACGAATCGGCCTCGCGCAGCACGCCCATTTCCGGCAGACCCTTGGCGTGGCGCTCTTGCACCAGAGGATGCGGCTCGGTGACGATATATTGATGCTCAACCGGGATTACCGGAATATCAAGGCCGAGCATCTTGCCCGTTTGACGGGCGAAATTGCCGGAGGCCGAGACGATATGCTCGCACGTAATATCGCCCTGATCTGTCTTGACAAGCCATTCGCCCGAGCGGGTGCGCTCAATGCCGATGACGGTCGTATTGCGATAGATTTCCGCGCCGCGGTTACGCGCACCCTTGGCAAAGGCCTGCGTCAGATCAGCCGGTTGAATATAACCGTCATCCGGATGCTGGATCGCGCCGAGCAAACCGTCCGTCTCGCAAAGCGGCCAGATTTCTTTCACCTGCGCTGGCGTCAGTCGGTTGACCTTCACGCCAATCGTTTCAGCCACACCGGCATAATACATAAACTCGTCCCAGCGCGTTTGGGTGCGGGCCAAGCGGATATTGGACACTTTCTTGAAACCAACCGGCTGCCCGGTCTCGGCTTCGAGGCTGCCATAAAGATTGACCGAATATTTATGCAGCTGGCCGACCGAATAGGACATATTAAAGAGCGGCAGAAGCCCGGCGGCATGCCAAGTTGAGCCGGAGGTGAGTTCCTTGCGCTCGATCAGCGCAACATCGGTCCAGCCCTTCTTAGCCAAATGGTAGAGCGTCCCGACGCCAACAACGCCTCCGCCTATAACAACGACTCGTGCGGTGGATTTCATGGCGCGATGCTCCTTGATTGAAAACAGAGACGAAGGCCCCTGCTGGCCAAATATAATAAAAACCACAGTCTCGGATGATCGAAACCTGTGCTACCGGCTTTTCGACGCCCGATGTTCCGCTCGCGTCACCGGACCCCGCGGAACAGAAAAATCGGATCGACTCATCTCTCAAATGAATGTTGCTCATGTCGGTGACGGTCTTCAACAAGAAATGACGCGAATAAGGCAGTCATTTGCACAACCCGCCAGTACAACCCCTCAACAGGGTTAGGGATGCCGAAGGCGCGTCCAATCAGGAGAATGGCGATGAACGATACAACTCCAGAAGTGCACCATGAACGCCGTGGCCGCGAAGCGCGCCGCTCAGCCCGTGCAACGCGTGGCGGAGCATCAATCCCTTATATTTCCCGCCAAAGCCCGCTGGTTGAGTTCTTGAGCGAAGAAGCCATGCAGATCATCGAGCATAATGCGGAAACGCTGCTCGAAGAGATTGGCATTGAGTTCCGCGACTATCCTAACGCGTTGAAATTGCTAAAAGATGCCGGTTGCGACATCCAGGGCGAGCGTGTTCGCTTCCCACGCGGCTTGGCCAAAAAACTGATCTCAACCGTGCCGTCCGAATATACCCAGCACGCCCGCAATTCAGCCCGCAATGTCCAAATTGGCGGCAAAAATACCGTTTTCGCCCCAGTTTACGGCTCCCCCTTCGTCCACGACCTCGATAAAGGCCGCCGCTACGGCACGATCGAAGATTTCCAGAATTTCGTAAAGCTCGCCTATATGAGCCCGAATATGCACCATTCGGGCGGCACCGTGTGCGAACCCGTCGATTTACCGGTCAATAAGCGCCATTTGGAAATGGTTTATGCGCATATGCGTTATTCCGACAAAGCCTATATGGGCTCCGTCACCCATCCGGACCGCGCGCAAGATACCGTCAATATGTCCAAAATCCTCTTTGGCGAGGATTTCTTGGAGCATAATACGGTTTGCACCTCGCTGATCAACGCCAATTCGCCGATGGTTTGGGACAATACGATGCTCGGCGCGGCTGAAGTCTATGCCCGCAACAATCAGGCCTGCATCATCACGCCCTTTATTCTCTCGGGCGCGATGAGCCCGGTGACGATTGCCGGTACCTTGACGCAAGTTTTGGCCGAAGTTTGGGCTGGCACATCCTTTGTTCAACTTGTCCGCCCGGGCGCACCGGTCATTTTCGGCACGTTTGTTTCAACACTCTCGATGCAATCGGGCGCCCCAACTTTCGGCACACCCGAAGGCTCGCTCGCCATTTTCGGCGCAGCCCAGCTCGCCCGCCGTATGAAAATGCCGTTCCGTACGGGCGGTTCGCTTTGCGCCTCCAAGCTTCCGGACGCGCAAGCCGCCTATGAGAGCGCCAATACGCTGATGCCGACCTTGCTGGCGGGCACCAATTTCGTACTCCACGCCGCAGGCTGGATGGAAGGCGGCCTCGCCTCGTCTTACGAAAAGCTCATCATGGATATGGACCAGCTAGGCGCCATGCATGTGCTCGCTAAGGGCATTGATATGTCGGAAAACGGCCAAGCCATGGAAGCTTTCCGTGAAGTGCCCCCCGGCGGCCATTTCTTGGGCTCGGCGCATACGCAAGCCAATTTCGAGAACGCCTTCTACCGTTCGCCCGTCGCCGACAATAATTCCTTCGAGCAATGGGATGCGGAAGGCCGTAAGGATCACTCCCAACGCGCAAACGCGATTTGGAAGCGGATGCTCTCCGAATATGAGGCCCCAGCGATTGATTCGGGCGTTGATGAAGCGCTCCGCGACTATATCGAGCGGAAAAAAGCCTCCATGCCGGATGCGGCCTATTAATCAAATAGGCTGTTAGCGCTCGCATACCAACAATTGACGTTGGCTTCAGTTGTCACCTAAAGTCTTGTACCGAGAACGCTGAATCGTCTCGACGATTCCGGCATTGGCCGGACGAAAAGCGTCAGCAATGAGGTGAAGCAAAGATATGGCGAAGGCGGTATCTCCGGCCATTACTCAAGCCTTAGGCCAGCTCAGGAACGCGGTTACCGCGCTTGAGGCCGTTGTCGCACGCCGCGCGCAGGATGATCGCTCGGTCGAAATCTTGAAGCGCGAACTTGCCGTCATGCAGGACGACCGCGCCCAAATCGCGCTTGATCTCGATAGTGCCATGGCCAAAGCCGCGCGTCTTGATGCCATAACCGGCGAATTAAGCCGTCGCGTTGATCGCGCGACCACCCTCGTCCGTGAAGTCATGGGCGATCTCGGACAGCGGGAATAGAGGTTGGTATGGGTCAGGTAACCGTCACCGTCGCCGATAAGATTTACCGCATCGCGTGCAATGATGGGCAGGAGCCGCATCTTATCCGCTTGGCTGCCGAACTCGACATCAAAATCAATGAAATGCGAGCGGCCTTTGGTGAGATTGGCGATAGCCGCCTTGTCGTGATGGCTGCGATCACCTTTATGGATGAGCGCGAAGAAATTAAAAATAAAGTAGCCGCACTCACCGCTGATCTTGCAAGCCTAAAAGAAGATCGGATGCTCATCGAACAAGCCAACAGCAAAACCGAAGCAGAAATTGCATCTGCGATTGCAAGTGCCGCAACGCGGATTGAGGATATTGCCAAAAGGCTTAACGGCAACGAACAATAACGCACCCTCATCCTGAGCCACGCCGCATCGCGGCGTGTGTCGAAGGACCGTCGTCGTGGTTCGACACGATGTTTCGCATCGGCTCACCGTGAGGATGTTTTAACGGGCTGATCCCACGCCTTATGGATATACACCGCTAAAGAGAACGACTTACATCCCCTTCGCACGATCGCGCAAAACGTATTTCTGTATCTTACCTGTCGACGTTTTCGGTAAATCTTCAAAGACAATCATACGCGGTATCTTATAGCCTGCGAGATGTTCGCGGCACCACGCAATCAACTCGTCAGATGTTGCGGTTTTACCGGGCTTCAACTCGACAAAGGCGCAGGGCGTCTCGCCCCATTTGTCATCCGGCCGCGCAACAACGGCGGCAGCCTGTACGGACGGGTGTTTGAACAAAGCATCTTCGACTTCAATCGATGAAATATTTTCGCCGCCTGAGATGATGATGTCCTTTGAGCGGTCTTTTAGCTGAATATAGCCATCAGCATGCCGCACACCCAAATCGCCTGAATGGAACCAGCCACCAGCAAAGGCCTCATCCGTTGCTTTTTTATTTTTCAAATAACCCTTCATCACGACATTGCCGGCGAACATTGCCTCGCCCATCGTCTCGCCATCTTTGGGTACCGGTCGCATGGTTTCTGGATCAATAATATCGAGATCTTCGAGTGCCATATACCGCACACCTTGACGTGATTTTTTAGCGGCCTGTGCAACAGGCTCGAGCGCATCCCAATCGGATTGCCAATCATTGACCACGGCAGGGCCGTAGGTCTCGGTCAATCCATAAAGATGCGTGACATTAAAGCCAGCCACCTTCATAGCCCCTAATACGGCCGCAGGTGGCGGTGCAGCCGCAGTAAAAAATTCCACCACATGCGGCAATGGTTTTTTCTCATCATCCGGCGCGTTGAGCAGCGTCGACATCACAATAGGAGCGCCACAAAGATGCGTAACCTTATGCTCGGCTATCGCATCATACATCAGCTTGGCGCGCACTTGCCGCAGGCAGACATGCGTGCCAGCCGCCACCGAAATCGACCAAGGAAAGCACCAGCCATTGCAATGGAACATCGGCAAGGTCCAGAGATAGACCGGATGCTTAGCCATATTGCACGTCAACACATTACCTTGCGCGAGCAAGTAAGCGCCACGATGGTGATAAACAACGCCCTTCGGATTACCCGTAGTGCCAGACGTATAATTCAGTGAAATCGCATCCCATTCATCATCAGGTGCCATGCGGGCATAATCCACATTACCCTGATGGATAAAAACCTCATATTCGATTGTACCGATACGATCACCCGCGCCTGTAAATTCAGGATCATCATAATCAATCACCAGCGGCTTAACCGTGCATTGGCTAAGCGCCTCTTTCATCACTTTGGAAAATTCACGATCAACAATCACAATCTTCGCTTCACCGTGATCAAGCGAGAAAGCGAGTATCGCGGCATCAAGGCGAGTGTTGAGTGTATTCAGCACGGCACCGGTCATCGGCACGCCGTAATGGCATTCAAGCATGGCAGGCGTATTCGCAAGCAACACCGCAACCGTGTCACCTCGGCCAATGCCGTGTTTCACCAAAGCCGAGGCAAGCTTTTTCGAGCGCGCATGAAAATCCCGATAGGTTCGGCGCAGCGAGCCATGAATAATAGCAACCCGATCCGGAAACACATCAGCCGTCCGCTCCAGAAAAGAAACGGGCGTTAAAGGCCGATAATTGGCCCGGTTTTTATCCAAATCGCGATCATAAATCGAAGAGGCCATCATTCTTTCTCCCAAGAATGCCTTATTGGTAGCGGGCTAACGGGCGACTTTCAATTGGCTTCGGTCTTCGTCTTTCGGGGAAGAAGGTAAAACTCCCTCGTCAAACATCCTTCACCAACCGCAACGCATCATAAATCGCCGCATGGATATTGCGGGAAGCGACAGCGTCACCAATTCGATAAAGCGTAAAAGCGCCCTCAGGGTTCCGTTCGACACTTTGGGCGCGGCCTGCGTCCAATGCGCGGTAATCCACTTCTCCACCATTCCGCGACATCGGCTTTAGCGCATAATAAAGTTCTTCATTGGCCAAAGTGCCATGCTCGACGACGACCTGATCAACCCGACGCTCCACGCGGGAACGATCATAGTCATTGAGCAAAGTTGCCACCAGCTGATTGCCTTCGCGCCTCACCCCTTCAAGCCGAAGATTGAGGCTAATCGTGGCCTTCGCCTTGTGAATGGCTTTAAAATAAATCGGATAATTCGTGCCGCCCACTTCAGGAGCCAATGTCCGCTCCGGCGTGGCAATCTCGAGTTTTGATCCGGCACCCGCTAAAAACTCCGCCGCCGTAAATCCCGGGTGATTACCATTATCATCATAAAGCAGCACATGCTCGCCGGGCTTGGCTGCACCCGAAAGAATATCCCATGTGGTTGTCACAAGTTCTTCGCCCGACGTGAGGAAAGATGTATTCGGCATCCCGCCTGTGGCGATAATCACTACATCCGGGTTTAAGGCCATCACATCATCCGCTTCGGCATAGGTGTTGAACCGAAAGATGACGCCATGGCGCTCGCATTCCGCCATGCGCCAATCGATGATACCCATAATTTCGCGGCGGCGTTTAAGGCCCGCAGTAATCAGCACTTGTCCGCCCGCTTTATCAGCCGCTTCCAACACCGTGACGTGGTGCCCCTTGGCTGAAGCCACGCGCGCGGCCTCCAAGCCTGCCGGTCCGGCACCTACAACAACAATTCTTTTATGCGGCCCATCCGTTCTTGCAACGACATGCGGCATCGTCGCTTCACGGCCTGTGGCGGCGTTGTGGATGCAGAGCGCTTCACCTCCAAAATAAATCCGGTCAATGCAATAGCCCATGCCGACGCAAGGCCGAATTTCATGCTCACGACCTTCGATAACTTTCTTCGCGATATGCGGATCAGCAATATGCGCGCGTGTCATGCCCACCATATCAAGCTTGCCCGTTGCCACCGCATGCCGCGCCGTCGCAACATCTTGAATACGCGCAGCATGGAACACTGGAAACTTGGTTGCCTCCCTCACTTCACCGGCAAAATCCAGACTCGGTGCAGAAGGCGTTCCCATGCCGGGGATGACATGGGAGAGCGCTTCATCCGTATCAATATGGCCTTTGATGATATTCAAGAAATCAAGCTGGCCGGTGCCTAAAAGAGTTTTGGCAATCGCAATGCCATCATCTTTGGTCAAGCCCAGGTCCCAATCTTCATCGCAGACAAGACGCGAGCCTAAAATAAAATCAGGCCCCACCCGCTTTCTCACCGCATCCAAAACTTCGCGCGCAAAACGCGTACGATTTTCTAAAATACCACCATAGTCATCATCCCGTTTATTGGTCGCAGGCGACCAAAACTGATCGACAAGATGCCCATACATTTCAAATTCAATACCATCCATGCCGCCCGCTTTGCAGCGCTCGGCAGCATAGGCATAGTCGCGAATAATGCGCTCAATATCCCAATCTTCAATGATTTTCGGAAAGGCTCGATGCGCTTGTTCGCGCACCGCAGAAGGCGCCAATACAGGCAACCATTCTTTTTTGTTCCAACTTGTCCGACGCCCCAAATGCGTGATCTGAATCATAACCGCCGCGCCATGTGCATGCACGCCATCGGTCAGTGCTTTCAGATGCGGCACCACCTCATCACGGAAGAGTTCAATATTACCGAAGGCTTGCGGGCTGTCTTGTGACACAACCGACGACCCACCGATCATCGTCAGCGCAATGCCGCCCTTCGCCTTCTCCTCATGATAAAACCGATAGCGATCTTTCGGCATCCCGTCTTCAGTGTAGAAAGGCTCATGCGCCGTCGACATGAAGCGGTTTTTTAGCGTGAGATGTTTGAGCTTGAAAGGTTGGAGAAGGGGATCGGAGGCATGGGACATGGCTATAAAACTTTCACGCTAACTCAGGTGCGCAATCCAGTCCTGCCGTGCATTTAAGACGCGCAGGACAAGGATATCATGGCGGTAAATCGAATAGATGATCAGATGAGAGCGAAATGTGAAAATCCGAACAGGTGGAGTAATAGATAATTGCTCCTTGCCAGAGTATGGATATTCGGCAAGCATCTTTAAAGTCGTTTCTAATCCCGCATGATAATGTTCGGCCTGTTCTTGGCCAAACATAATAGCGCCATCGACATAAATATTTATAACGTCATTTTCGGCTGCCTTTGAAAGCCTATAGACCATTATTCGGCTTGCCTTGCTAAACGATTAAGCGCTTCTTGTTTTAGTTCGTCCATGCTGCGGGTGCCAATACCACTTGCCACACCAACATCAACGGCCGCTTGCAATTCCTTGTGCCATGCATCCCGCGCCTGGTCCCGCCGGATCAGATCCCGCACATAATCGCTCGCATTGCTGTATCGGCCGGTTTCCGTCTGCGCCTCGACCCATTCCTTCATTTGATCAGGCAGGGAAATGTTCATCGTTGCCATGGCAGCACCTCATTCGTGAATAATGGCAAAATATGGCAATCTTTGTCAAAATAATCAATACCACGCATCAGGAACGGCGGATTTCTTGGCGTCAATCACCGCCCGGAGCTCTTCATCTTTCGCCTCATCGAGCGGCGGCGGGACATAATCGGCCAGCACCCGCTTCCATTTGCGGTTGGCGCGCACCTGAATATCGAGCGAGCCTTCATCTTGCCATTGCTCGAAAGAATTATTATCCGATGTTTCAAAATCATAAAACGCCGTTTCATAATTCTTCATCGTATGCGCCGAGCCTAAGAAATGTTTACCCGGCTCCACTTCGAGGAAAGCATCATGCGCTAATGCATTTTCATCCGTTGGCAAACCACCACCGATCACATGAAACGCGCCGCATTGTTCCGTATCCATTATAAATTTTTCATAAGACATGGAAAGCGCACCTTCCGCCCAGCCTGCCGCGTGCAGAATAAAATTCGCGCCGCATAAAAAGGCGGGCCACATTGAATTAGCGCTTTCATAAGCGGCTTGAGCATCCGGAATTTTCGACGCGCAGAGATTGCCGCCACAGCGTAACGGCACGCCTAATCGACGCGCCAATTGGCCAATGGCGAAATAGCCCAAAGCAGGTTCCGGCGTCCCAAAAGTCGGCGCCCCTGTTTTAAGCGACATGGACGATAGAAAATTACCTAAAATCGCAGGCGCACCGGGGCGCTCCAATTGCGTGAGCGCGACACACACCATCGCCTCGGCAAAGCATTGCGCCAGAGCGCCCGCGGTTGTTACAGGCCCCATAGCACCGCTTAAGATAAACGGCACGCAAACGGCAGCTTGGTTAGCGGCTGCATATGTGCGGATCACGCGGCTTGCTTCACCATCCAAAACAAGCGGCGAGTTTACATTCACATTACCTAAAATCACACAATGCTGATCAACAAAATCCGCACCAAACAACGCGCGGCAAAGCTCAATCGACTCCGCGGCCCGCGGCGCGGTCGTGACCGATCCCATAAACGCTTTGTCGGAATATTTGATATGCGAATACACCATCTCTAAATGGCGTTTATTCACCGGCAGATCGACCGGCTCACACACCGTGCCGCCAGAATGATGCAGATAAGGCGTTGCATAAGCGAGTTTGATAAAATTCTGAAAATCCTCAATCGTGCCGTAACGGCGTCCTTTATCGAGGTCAGTCACAAAGGGTGACCCGTAAGCGGGTGAGAAGACCGTGTTATTGCCGCCAATCACCACATTGCGTGCGGGGTTACGGGCATATTGGGTAAATTCGCGCGGCGTCGTGGCTTGAATGATCGAGCGCACCAGCCCACGCGGAAATATAATCCGCTGGCCTTTAACGTCTGCTCCGGCTTTGCGGAATAGCTCAAGCGCGACATCATCGCCGCGGATCTCGAAGCCAACTTCCTGCAAGATACGGTCGGCTTCATTCTCTAACGCAACAAGCCCCGCCTCGGATACCATCTCATAAGGCGGAATGATGCGGGTTATATAGGCCGGCGCATGAGGTCCCGAACGGCCACGCTGCCTTGCATCGCGACCACCGGAACGCACCCGCTTTGCGGTCGTTGCTTCCTCAAGACCCATCCCATCAACTCCCATCTGCGTTAGGCTTTTTTTGCCAGTAAATCGCAGATGGGCTCACAATGCAAAGGGCAAAGCGACTTTTAATCGACGATCAGCGACCCACCGATGGAGACAGGGCGGCCGAGCGGAAATGCATGACGACAAAGGTCCCCACGACACCCGCTAAAACAACACCCTGAACAATCAAGGCTTCCCAAGTCGGATTAAGACCAATGGCCTCCCACCAAGAAGGAAGCATTGCAATATCGGTGTCGGGCAAGAGATGGTTCTCCTGCAATTCCATCAAGCCGCTACCGATAAATTTGAGCGCCATGACCAATAAAAGCGCCGACGTTCCGACAAATAAGGGGCGCAGTGGCAAACGAATCGAAACCATCTGCATCAGCACAAAGAGACCAACCATCACGGCAAACGCCGCTGCTAGACCCGCAAAGAGCGACAATGACCAGCCCTCTGTAATCGCCAGCGTGTGCACAAACAAAATCGACTCGGCGCCTTCACGTAACACCGAAAGGCCCGCCAAAATCGCAATCGCAAGAAGCTGGTTATCGGCCTTTATCGCCTGTTCGGCATGGGTTTTCAGATAGGCCTGCCAAGCACGTGGATCCTGCCGCACAAACAGCCAACCGCTGACATAAATCATCAAAGCAGCCGCCGCGAGAAAGATAATCCCCTCAACAAGCGGGTTCTGATGTCCGTCAAAAAACAATTCAACGCAAATGGCGACCGCAATACTCGCCAAAATGCCCGCTCCGGCGCCCGCATAAAGTGCCCAAAGCTTGGCGGCTGCGTCTGATTTTCGTACATAAGCGACAAGTGCGGCGAGCACGAGGACGACTTCCAGCCCTTCGCGCAAGATAATCGACGCCGACTGAGCGAAAACGCCCCAGTTTGCTAAATTCAGCATATCATATTCCTTCTTGCATCACGCCGTTCAAGGCGGCGCTGCCAGAGGACTTTATACCATCAAATATTGTCGCTGAAAAGAAAAAATCGTTATTTATCAGTAGTTTAGAGTATTTCTAAACTAGCAAATTATCTCTTTCCGCTCTTACCGTTGGCGGGTTTTCCAATCCGACGCGACAAAATAGGACGCATTCGAGGCAGGCAAGGGATCGCGCCCAAGGATCAGATCCGAGGCTTTTTCGCCGATCATGATGGCGGGGGCGTTGAGATTGCCGGTCGTCACCTGAGGCATGATCGACGTATCCACAACGCGCAGCCCTTCAAGCCCGATCACGCGTGTTTCGGGGTCAACGACCGCCATCGGGTCCGCCGGATCGCCCATTTTGCAGGTGCCGCACGGGTGATACGCGCTCTCGGCCTTTTGCCGCACAAAGGCATCAATCGCCTCATCCGAATCGATATGCTTGCCGGGCTGTAATTCTTCGCCCCGATAGGGCTCGAAAGCCTTCTGGCCGAAAATTTCGCGCGTTAATCGAACACAGGCCCGCATTTCAATCCGGTCATCCTCATGGCTCATATAGTTGAAGAGCACCTTCGGTGGATCGAGCGGATTGGGCGAGGCCAGCCGCACCCACCCCCGGCTTTTCGACCGCATCGGGCCAACATGCGCTTGG
>CANGPL010000019.1 GCA_947455725.1 Hyphomicrobiales bacterium
ATGGGTGC
Organism: Hyphomicrobiales bacterium; assembly: GCA_947455725.1. Taxonomy (GTDB): domain Bacteria; phylum Pseudomonadota; class Alphaproteobacteria; order Rhizobiales; family Beijerinckiaceae; genus CAIUPE01. Next base: position 9 of record CANGPL010000019.1, read on the forward strand.
GGGGGTTGATCATCTTTTCCGCGACGCGCAATTACCCGATGTTGCAATCGCTCGCGTTGTTGATCCGGATCTTACCAATCGCATGAGTGAATATGTGGTGCTGCATGCGCTCTCCATCATGCGGCAAACGCGGCGTTATCGCGAGCAACAAAAACAGCTGCAATGGATCGATGATGATTGGCAGCCAGCCGCTTCAGACGTGCGCGTGGGCGTGATGGGTTTGGGCGTGCTTGGCTCCGATGCGGGGCAAAAATTAAAGCATATCGGATTTGATGTTGCAGGCTGGAGCCGCTCCATGAAATCCATCGACGGCATTCACTGCTTTGCGGGTGAAAATGAATTACCAGCCTTTCTTGCGCGCACCGATATTCTTGTTGTCTTGCTGCCGCTGACCGATGCAACGCGCGGTATCATTAATGGCAAACTCTTGAGGGGTTTAGCACGCGATGGGCGTGTACCGGCACCATCGCTGATCAATGCAGGGCGCGGCAATCTACAGATTGAACGTGATATTTTAGAGTGTCTCAACGATGGCACATTGCATGAAGCCGTGCTCGATGTTTTCCAAACCGAACCCTTGCCAGAAACATCGCCTTTATGGACCCATCCGCGCGTGACGATAACGCCGCATAACGCATCGGTCTCCGATCCGATGGCGGTTGCGCGTGCAATAGCGGCACAAATTCGGCGTGTTGAAAAGGGTGAGGCTTTGTTGAATAGGGTGAGCAGAGCGAGAGGGTATTAAAAAGGTAAAAAATGATCCTTCTCCCGTTGGGGAGAAGGTGGTTGCGGAGCAACCGGATGAGGGAATGATGTCTGCAAGCGTTGCACAAATTAATCAGCGCTGAAAGTTTAGCGTCTATACGACTAACACTAGAACCTCATCCGTCATGCTGCGCATGACACCTTCTCCTTAAAGGAGAAGGACTAAATGCGCTTGATCGATGTAACCGATCCTGCACCTTTAGCTTCAATGCGCTCTACGACTTCCGACAATGGCTCGCTCACAACCAACATCTGATGTCCGCTCGCATGCAAGAGCTCATGTGAGTCCCGCATAATGCCGACATGGCCTTTCCAGAAAATCAGGTCGCCGCGTTTTAATTCACTGCCCATCGGCACTAAATTACCGACTGATTTTTCCTGCATGTCGGTATCGCGGGGCGCTTCAAAACCGATGCTATCCAAGGCCACTTGAACGAGGCCGGAGCAATCAAGTCCGAGGCTTGTTTTGCCGCCCCAAAAATAGGGAATGCCAATAAATTTTTCGGCGATAGTAACAAAATCCGAAGCATGCGTCGTAATGGGCTGTAAATGATCGGCAATCACATAATGCCCGCGATGCGTTATTGCGAATTGATCCTTTATGCCGGTAATCGTTAAACGGCTACCCAGCGAGAGTGCTGCCATTGGTGGCAATTTGATGCTGGGCCCGCCGAATAGAAAACTACGCAACACGCTTACGCGGTGGGTGGGCGCTTGAATATCTGCGGTCAGGGCTTTGGATGGCATAAAGCCAACATAACCGTCACGCTTCAACTGGCCCCAGCTCCAGCCCTCTTCGTCTCGATCATAGACGGTAAAAATTTCGCCATGCAGCGCTTCTGTATCGAGTGGCGCATCAGGCACGGGCGCGCGTCGCAGATCGGCTGAACCGTCAAAGACAATTCGCTCTTCGCCGTTGACATATCGAGGCGCATCGATGATGCCGCGCAAATGCTCGGCTGCGAGATCAGGGCGAGCGGGCGTTAGCCGTTTATCGAACGTGCTCATCGAGGTAGCTCCTTCGCGCGTGCAACAATAATGTCGCCCATTTTTTCGACGAATAATGCGCCTTTAACGGTACGTTGGATGATCACATTGCGGCGATCGGTTTCATCGCGACGACGCGTGACAAGGTCTAATGCACCCATCGTATCCAAAGCGCGGGTAATAACCGGTTTTGTAACCTTCAACTTGGCCGCCAAGCCTCTCACCGTATGCGGCGGCGGCTCCAGATAAATCGTCAACAGAATCGTAATTTGCCGCGAGGAAAAATCATGGCCCCCGTCGCGCACAAGATCAAGGGTAACATCATGCCAAAGGGCTAATGCTTCCGAAGGGCGAAGAGAGACACTCATTAGGGCTCCAATTGTTACGGAGGCGTTATAGTTTGGAGTGTGCGTTATAGCAAGACGTGATATTTTTATTGGCTACCGAAGCACCACTCACCGTCATTGCGAGCGGGAGCGAAGCAACCCAGTTGATGATGCAAAAAAGCGTGCGGCGGCTATATCGCACTATACAAACAACCTCTAACTGGGTTGCTTCGCTCATCGCTCGCAATGACGGTTAACGGTATTAATGCACCAAAATTGCAATCGGACTTCATATCATCACCTCATCCTGAGCAGCATCGCTTTAGCGATGCTTGTCGAAGGATATTGCGCAAAATGATACACAGTGGTTCGACACGCGCTTTCAGCGCGGCTCACCATGAGGGTTTAATATTCTCTAAACCTCGGCCTCATCGGGCGTTACTTCATACCGCGTCGAGCAGAATTCGCAGGTCACGCCGATTATACCGTCATCGGCAACCATGGCTTGGCGCTCATGTGGGGGGAAGCTTTTGATCATTGTCAGAATTCGCTCGCGGGAGCAGCGGCATTGCGCGAGTACGGGGGCGGCATCGAACACCATGACGCCGCTTTCGTGGAAAAGCCGATAGAGCAGCGCTTCGCTTGTTAGCGTAGGATCAATGAGTTCATGATCCTCAACCGTTTCAACCAGCACGCGGGCTTCCGTCCAAGCATCGTCTTCGCCCGTCTCAAAAATGGAAGCGCCTTCAGGTGCATCACCCGGATGTAAATCCATCCTGCGTTGGCGTTCAGGCGAGGTCGGCATGAATTGCGCGATGATACCACCCGCGCGCCATTTCGGCGTCAGATTGCCAGCGCCATCGGCTTGCATGACTTGGCCAACCGCTAATCGGACGCGCGTTGGAATTTGCTCCGATTGACGGAAATATTGTTGGGCAGCTTCCTCTAAGCCCTGACCTTCAAGCGCGACAATGCCTTGATAGCGCGACATGTCATTGCCTTGGTCAATCGTTAAACCCAATTGTCCGCAGCCTAGCACTTCGGCGGCGGACATCTCATCGCGAAGACGTGTGGCATCAAAGCGCGCATAGCCACGCACGCGATCAGGCGCTTCATAATCAACGACGAGTAAATCAACCGGCCCGTCGGTGCGCGTTTGGATTTGAAAACGGCCTTCAAATTTGAGCGCAGACCCTAACAAAACCGCAAGCGTTGTGGCCTGTCCCAAAAGATCGGAAACGGGATCGGGATAGGCATGGCGACGCAGGATTTCATCCATCATCGGCCCAAGACGAACCGCGCGACCGCGAACATCTAAAGCCTCAACGGTGAAGGGCAACACCTGATCATCAGGCGCTAAATCCAAAACATTGGTCATGATGCAGGAAGCGCTCCGAGGCACCAAGCCAAAATGCCCTTTTGGGCGTGAAGCCGATTTTCTGCCTCGTCAAACACAACCGATTGCGGACCATCCATCACCTCATCGGTGACTTCCTCACCGCGATGCGCGGGCAGGCAATGCATGAAAAGGGCTTTCGGCGAGGCGAGCTTCATGAGCTTTGCATTGACCTGATAGGGCAACAGCAAATTATGCCTGCGGCCTGCATCTTCATCGCCCATCGAAACCCAGCAATCGGTAACGACACAATCGGCACCCTCGGTTGCGTCTTGCGGGCTGCGGGTAACGGTGACGCGCGCGCCTTCATTGCGCGCCCATGCGATCAATTCCGCCGTCGGAGATAATTCTTCCGGCGAGGCAATCTTGAGTTGGAAGTCGAACCGCGCGGCTGCGTGGACCCATGAGGCCAAGACATTGTTCGAGTCGCCTAACCAAGCGACGCTACGACCTTGGATTGGGCCGTTATGTTCCTCAAACGTCATCACATCGGCCATCACCTGACAGGGATGCGAATTTTTGGTGAGGCCGTTAATGACAGGCACCGTAGCGTTTTCGGCAAGCTCAACGACTTTGCCGTGATCGAGCGTTCGGATCATGATCGCATCGACGAAGCGCGATAAAACGCGTGCGGTATCGGCAATGGTTTCGCCGCGACCGAGCTGCATTTCAGCGCCCGTCAGCATCAGTGTCTCACCACCCAATTCGCGCATGCCGACATCGAAAGAGACGCGTGTGCGGGTGGAAGGCTTGTCGAAAATCATCGCCAAGACTTTGCCATCGAGCGGGCGGTTCTCGGCGCGCTTGCCCGTAATACGGCTTGCTTGGCGCGCGGCTTTAAGCGCGTTCGCGCCGTTTAAAATGGCGCGCAATTGATCATGCGAAAAATCGGTAAGATCGAGGAAGTGATGGGGGGAGCTCATGCGTCTGCCGCTTTCTTTTGGGTAAGGCCCATTTCGGCCTCGATATGCGAACAAGCACGATCAATCCGCGCGATGGCGTCCGCAACGATGGTCTCATCAATGATCAAAGGCGGCAAAAGGCGCACGACATTGTCGCCCGCGCCTACGGCTAAGAGGTGCTCTTGCATCAAGGCCGTTGTCATTTCCGTGTTCGGCACTGCCATTTTGAGGCCGACGAGCAGGCCTTCGCCGCGCACCTCGGCGATGATGCGCGGATGGCGGTCTTTCAACTCCGCAAGCCTTTGCTTGAAGAGTAGAGCTATTGTTTCAACATGCTCCAGAAAGCCCGGTGCGAGCACGACATCAAGCACGGCATTGCCAACCGCCATTGCGAGCGGGTTGCCGCCGAAAGTGGTACCATGCGAGCCGGCGGTCATACCCTTGGCCGCTTCAAACGTGGCGAGGCAGGCACCCATGGGAAAGCCACCGCCAATGCCCTTGGCGGATGCCAAAATATCCGGAACGATGCCGGATCTTTCATAGGCGAAGAATTTGCCCGAGCGGCCTACGCCACATTGCACTTCATCAAATATCAGCAAGAGGCCGTGACGGTCGCAGAGTTCGCGCAAACCGCGCAAGCATTGGGTCGGAACCACGCGCACGCCGCCCTCACCCTGAATAGGCTCGATGAGGATTGCGGCCGTTTCCGGCGTAATTGCTTTTTCAATCGCCTCGTGATCGGCAAAGCCTACTTGATCGAAACCATCGACCTTAGGCCCAAAGCCGTCGAGATATTTTTGCTGGCCGCCCGCGGCAAGCGTTGCAAGCGTGCGGCCATGAAACGCGCCTTCAAAGGTTATGATCCGGTAGCGCTCGGGATGGCCGGAGGCGGCGTGGTATTTGCGCGCCATCTTAATCGCGCATTCAAGCGCCTCGGCGCCGGAATTCGTGAAGAAGACCGTGTCGGCAAAGGTGTGCTCGACCAGCCTGCGGGCGAGCCGTTCACCATCGGGGATTTGATAGAGATTGGAGGTATGCCAGAGCTTTTCAGCTTGCGCCTTGATGGCCTCGACGAGATGGGGATGGGCGTGGCCGACCGCATTCACCGCGATGCCTGAGCCAAAATCGAGGTAGCGCTCACCTTTGGTCGAAATAAGCCAGGCGCCCTCGCCTCGCTCAAACGCAAGGTCCATGCGCGCGAAGACCGGCAAAAGCGCCGATGAGGGATGCGCGGCGGAACTTGTGTCGACCATATCCGTCTCCTTTAGAAAATCAGGCGAAAAAGTAAAATAGGCACAAAAACAAAAATGGCCGCCCTCGTGGGACGGCTCATTTCACGATTACATCATAGAATGCCTGCATTTCATGTCAATCTTTTGGATTGGGTCAAAATGATTTTGCGCCATGTGACAGTCGTCATGGAAACGACACGAAGATATCCACTACTCATCGCTGGGGAAAACCACTGGAGGGACTCCGCAATGCTTGCAGCGGAGTCACGGCATATTGTAGGTTGTCGTCACGTTAAATACGACATCTGGTGATCGCTCGTTCGATCATTTGCCACCAGTCTGGTGGTGGGGTGTCTGAAATGACGGTCCGCCGATCTGTTTCGGCGTTGCGTAGGGTTAATGAGGTAACGAATGTCCTGGACCGATGAACGGGTTGAGTTGTTGCGGAAGCTCTGGAATCAAGGGCTTAGCGCGAGTCAGATCGCAGCAGAGCTTAATCACGGCATTACCCGCAATGCGGTTATCGGCAAAGTGCACCGCTTGGGTCTTTCCGGCCGGGCCAAGACGCCTTCGGCCCCTTCTTCCCGCCCACGGAAAGTAACGCGCGCGCCGAGCCATCCTTTGACCCATAGTTCGGGCCGCTCATCGGGTGCCGGTTCCTACTCCTCCGCTAGCGCGGCTGGCGGTGGGGGTGGCGGTGCCGTACGCGGCAATCTGGCGCTGGCCGCTTCGGCTGCGACGATGCTCTCGCCCGTTATCGATTATGACGTTCAGCCATTCGAGGAAGTGGTCGTTCCAATGTCGGAGCGGATCACGATTATGGAATTGCGGGAAACCACCTGCCGTTGGCCGTTTGGTGATCCGGCCTCGACTGATTTCCGCTTCTGTGGTGGCAATTCACCGGTTGGCACGCCCTATTGCGCATTCCACTCGCGGATTGCCTATCAGCCGTCAAATGATCGGCGCCGGAATAAGCCGCGCGATTAAGAGCGGCGCACACATCAATTTTGAAATATAAAAACGCCGCTGATATAGCGGCGTTTTTTATTGGTTGATTGATTTATGCGCGGCGGGAGAAGTTTTCGTCAAACGAATAGCCCGCACCACGAACCGTCCGGATCGGATCGCGCTCGCGGGGTTTGTTAACGGCTTTGCGGAGACGACCAACATGGACATCGACCGTGCGCTCGTCGATTTCCGCATCCATGCCCCAGACGCTATCGAGCAATTGTCCGCGCGTGAAAACGCGGCCGGGGCGTTCCATCAAAAATTCGAGAAGCTTGAATTCGGTAGGTCCGAGATGGAGCTCGCGATTGCCCCGCCGCACGCGATGGCTGCCACGGTCCAAATGCAGATCGCCCAGTTCAAGGGACGTCGCTAGCCGGTTAGGCGAAGCCCGGCGCAAAAGCGCTCTAACGCGGGCGAGTAATTCCGGAACAGAAAACGGCTTGACGACATAATCATCGGCGCCGGTCGCGAGCCCTCGTACCCGCTCGCTTTCTTCACCGCGCGCGGTGAGCAAGATCACGGGTAGGGTTTGTGTTTCGGGCCGTAACCGCAAGCGACGGCAAAGTTCGATGCCGGATAGGCCGGGTAACATCCAATCCAGAATAACAAGATCCGGAACCTGCTCGCGCAGCATGATTTCCGCATCATCACCACGCGCGGCACTGTCGACCGTGTAGCCTTCGGCTTCGAGATTATACCGCAATAGCAGCGTTAGCGGTTCTTCATCTTCAACGATCAGCACGCGTGGCTTTACGGACATAACGGCTTACTCTTGTTCTTGCGATGTGAGGCTTAAGGCGTTTGTAAAGGCTCATATCCATCGGCCGCCCGTGGACGGTCGGTTACAACGGTCTCGCCAGTGACGAGATATTTGATCGTCTCGGCAATATTGGTCGCGTGATCGCCGATGCGCTCGATATTCTTGGCCGAGAACAGGAGATGGGCGCAGAAGCCGATATTGCGCGGATCTTCCATCATATAAGTGAGCAATTCGCGGAACAGCGAATTGTAAAGCTGATCGATTTCCTCATCCTGGTTCCAGACCGCCATCGCCGCCTCGACATTACGATGCGCATAGGCATCCAGAACGCGATGCAAGCGATCGAGCGCCAAATCGCTAATATGGATCACGCCACCAACGATCTTTTGCGGGGCGAATTGGCCATCAATTGCAACAACGCGCTTGCCGACATTTTTTGCTAAATCGCCAATACGCTCAATATCGCTTGCGATCCGAATGGCGGATACGAGTGCGCGCAGATCAATGGCCATGGGTTGGCGGCGTGCAATCGTTAAAATCGCCTTCTCTTCAATCTCGCGCTCAAGCGCATCGAGTTTAGGATCGGTCGCGATCACGCGTTGTGCAAGTTCGGTATCGCCTTTCACAAGAGATTGAATGGCATTTGCGAGCATCGTTTCGGCAATGCCACCCATTTCCGTAATCTTACGGCCGATTTCCATCAGCTCGTCATCATAGGCCCGTACGGTATGGTCACTCATTACGATATCTCCCTTCCGGAGGCTTTATTGATTAGCCGAACCGGCCAGTAATATAATCTTGGGTGCGTTGATCGGATGGCGTCGTGAAGATTTTTGACGTCTCATCAAACTCCACCAATTCACCGAGATACATGAAGGCCGTGTATTCGGACACGCGCGCGGCTTGCTGCATATTATGCGTGACGATGGCGATCGTGTATTCGGTTTTCAATTCGTCGATCAGCTCTTCGATCTTTGCAGTAGAAATCGGGTCAAGTGCCGAGCAAGGCTCATCGAACAAAATCACTTCCGGTTTGATGGCAACCGTACGCGCAATGCAGAGGCGTTGTTGTTGGCCGCCCGAAAGGCTCAAGCCATTGGCACCAAGCTTGTCTTTCACTTCACTCCAAAGTGCCGCACGCTTGAGCGAGTCTTCCACGCGTCCATCGAGCTCCGACTTTGAAAGATTTTCATAAAGCTTAAGGCCGAAAGCGATATTGTCGTAAATCGTCATCGGGAATGGCGTTGGCTTTTGAAACACCATGCCGATACGGGCGCGAAGCAAGTTCAAATCTTCGCCCGGATTAAGAATATTGCGACCGTCAAAATTTACTTCGCCTTCGGCATGTTGGCCGGGGTAAAGATCATACATGCGGTTGAGAACGCGCAGTAGCGTTGACTTTCCGCAACCCGATGGCCCGATAAAGGCTGTGACCTTATTCGCATAAAGCGGAATGTTAATTCCCTTGAGAGCGAGATTGGCTCCGTAGAAGAATTTTAAATCCTTGACTGAAATTTTTTCAAGCATGGTAAGACAGGCTCTCACTGCGAAATGATTTTAAATTACCGGCCATCTTTCGATGCTCCGAAGATACGTGCCGTAATATTGAGGCTCAAGACTGCAACCGTGATCAGCAATGCACCCGTCCAAGCTAACTGTTTCCAATTCGCGTCCGGATTATTGATGAAATTATTGATCGTGACGGGCAAATTGGCCATCGGCTTGAGAAGATTGGCACTCCAGAATTGGTTTGAGAGTACCGTGAAAAGCAGCGGTGCTGTTTCACCGCCAACACGTGCGACCGCGAGAAGCACGCCGGTAATCAAGCCTGCACGAGCGGCGCGATAGGCTACGCGGCGAATAACAAAGGAGCGCGGCAAACCCAAAGCCGATGCAGCTTCGCGCAACGTATTAGGCACGAGCAACAACATATCTTCTGTTGTGCGCACAACGACCGGAATAACAATCACTGCCAACGCTATCGATCCGGCAACCGCCGAGAAACTCCGCATTGGCACAACAACAGCGCCATAAACGAACAAGCCGATGATAATCGATGGTGCGCTCAAGAGAATATCATTGATGAAGCGAATAACCGGCGTGAGCTTTGAATGGCGTCCATATTCGGCCAAATAGGTACCGGCCAAAATGCCGATCGGTGCGCCAATTCCAACGCCCAAAACAGTCATCAAGACGCTACCAAAGATCGCATTGAGCAATCCGCCGCCATGCTCGCCCGGTGGTGGCGTCATTTCAGTAAACACGGCGAGCGTGAGGCCGGGAATACCGTTCACAAGCAGAGAAAATAAAATCAGAAACAACCAGACAACGCCGATGCCGGTGGCGGCGAGGCAAAGGCCCATGACGATTGTACTATTCCGGCGACGTGAAGCGTAGCTTGCCATGGTCTTAAGCTCCCGCGCGTTTTTCAAGGCGCATCAACATAAAGCGCGCTGAAGCGAGGACGATGAACGTCAATACGAAAAGCAAAAGCCCGAGAAGGATCAAGGCTGATTGATGAAGCCCTTCACTTTCAGCAAACTCGCTCGCAATAGCGGCCGAAATCGTCGTTCCCGGCGCGAAGATCGAGCCTGAGATTTTAAAGCTGTTACCGATGATAAAAGTAACCGCCATGGTCTCACCCAATGCGCGACCAAGCGCCAGCATCACGCCACCGACAACGCCCACGCGGGTGAAGGGCAGCACGACATTATTGACCACTTCCCATGTGGTGCAGCCGATACCGTATGCAGCTTCTTTCAACACGGGCGGCACGGTCGAGAAGACATCGACGGCAATCGCCGTAATGAACGGCAAGATCATAATCGCCAAAATCAACGAGGCATTAAACAGGCTGAGATTGGAAACCATCTCGCCGCTGAAAATGCTGTTCAATACCGGAATATTCGCGACCGCTGCCACGATGCTTGGCTCGATATGATTGGCCAGAAATGGCCCAAGCACGAAGAAGCCCCACATGCCGTAAATGATCGATGGGATACCGGCCAAAAGCTCGATGGCGAGACGGATCGGGCGGCGGATGGCGTGCGGGCAAAGTTCGGTCAAAAAGATCGCAATGCCCAAGCCGAAGGGAACCGCAATCAGCATCGCGATAAAAGACGATACAAGCGTTCCATAAATCGGGGCTAAGGCACCCAAAACCGGTTCTGGCTCAAGCTGCGGAGCCCAGCGACGCGTAATCAAAAATTCGAAGCCGAACGCCTTCATGGCGGGCCACGCACCGGCGATCAAAGAAAGGATAATACCGGCAAGGAGAAGAAGCACGGCATAAGCTGCAGCGCGGGTAGCGAAGGCAAAGACCTTATCGCTCAAAGCGAGGCTCTTGAGCACCCGAGCTCGGTCAGACGACGCGGCCATATCCAGATGTTTTGTTGTATCCGATATGGTCGTCACGGTGCTTCTCCGTCGAGAGGTAGAAAGGAGCGGCGACAACCGCCGCTCCGAAGATCATCAAAAGTACAAGACTTACTTATTAGAATAGGGCTTACTTGGCGATGCCCTTCCAGACGTTACGCACTTGGGCGATAACTGAGTCTGGCATTGGGACATAGTCGAGCTCTTCAGCCATCTTGCCGCCATTCGTGTAAGCCCAATCGAAGTATTTGAGCGCTGCGGTGGAAGCCGCTGGATCAACAGGCTGAGCGTACATGAGGATGAAGGTCGTAGCCATCATCGGCCATGAAGCTTCGCCAGACGAGTTAGCGAGAATGAGGTAGAAATTCTTCGCATTAGCCCAGTCACCCTTCGCAGCAGCGGCCTTGAACGAAGCCAATGTTGGCTTCACGCGCTTGCCGGCCGAATTGATCATGTCGGTCCATGCGAGGCCGTTCTGCGTTGCATAAGCGTATTCGACATAACCGATCGAACCCTTGGTCTGCATCACGTTAGCAGCAACGCCAGCATTACCTGCAGCGCCAATGCCGACTGGCCATTCAACCGCTTCACCTGCACCAACGCTCTTCTTGAAGTCTGCGCTAACAGCCGAGAGGTAGGTGGTGAAGTTAAACGTCGTGCCCGAACCGTCCGAACGGCGGATCACGATGATGGGCAAGGATGGAAGCTTTGCCTTTGGGTTGAGCTTTGCAATCGCGGCGTCATCCCAGGTCTTGACCTTACCGAGATAGATATTGGCAAGCGTATCACCATCGAGGGCAAGATCGCCACCGGCAACGCCTTCAAGGTTTACGATGGCAACGATGCCACCCATGACCATTGGAAACTGAACGAAGCCATTGGTGTTGAGATATTCTTCCTTCTGAGGAATATCGGTCGCGCCGAACGTAACCGTCTTGGCTTGAATTTGCTTGCGGCCGGCGCCAGAGCCGATCGACTGATAGTTGAGGCCTACGCCAGATACCTTCTTATAGGCGTCAGCCCATTTCGAATAGATTGGGTATGGGAACGTAGCACCCGCACCTGAAATGTCTTCGGCGAACGCTACAGTTACAGAGGCTGCCAAGGCAAAGCCGGCGGCAATCAGGGACGAGAATTTCACGGGACTATCTCCTTTTGTGTACTGCCGTACGTTGTACATACTTAGCAACGACATCGGCTTCACGCGGTTGCGTACCACGTTGAAAAGCCCGTAGCGGCTCTGCATGACAGCTTTGTGACAATTCCAAGACGGCCTGATGAATTCGAGGCGCGGGCTCTATTTTATCCCATATAAAGGCAAATAGACGTGGAAGGTCGAGCCCGAGCCGAGCTCGCTTTCAATGATCAACCGGCCCCGGTGGCGATTGACGATATGCTTTACAATCGCAAGCCCGAGCCCCGTTCCACCCGTTTCTCGGCTGGCCGATGCATCCACGCGATAAAAGCGCTCGGTCAGGCGGGGAAGGTGCTCATTCGGGATGCCGGGGCCATAATCCCGAACGGAAAAGTGACATTCGCAGGGCTGGTCTGAATTCGGTTCACGAAATTGGAGCGCAACATCAAGTTTTTGGCCCGTTTGACCGTATTTGATGCCGTTCTCGATCAGGTTTTCGAGAACCCGCATCAATTCATCGTGGTCGCCGATCACATTAACAGGCTGATCCGGCAAGGTGAGGTGAAACGCGACCTGCCGCTCTTCAGCCACGGGCCGGAGCGTATCGATAATTTGCCGGATCAAGGCGCTGAAATCGACTTTATCGACGGGGCGGCGGTGCTCGCTCATCTCGACGCGGGATAGGGACAATAAATCATCGATCAAGCGGGCCATGCGGCGGCCTTGCTCGCGCATAATGTCTAAAAACCGGCTGTGGGCCAGCGGATCATTGCGGGCGGGGCCTTGAAGGGTTTCGATAAAGCCCAAAAGCGAGGCGAGCGGCGTGCGTAACTCATGGCTCGCATTGGCGACGAAATCGACGCGCATCGACTCGAGACGACGTGCTTCCGTGAGATCGCGGAAGACAAGGACGGCGGCAGGCGCGGTGCGCGGACTCGCATTGGCGGATGGGGAAAGGCCTACGACCTGAAACTCGAATAATCGCTCGACAGGTGATCTCTCGGTAATGGTCCCGCGCGACATATTTGCCTTAGCACCCAAGACGTGATCAATCGCATCGATCAAATCGGGGGCACGAAGGGTAAAGGACAAGGGCGTGCCACGCGTTAATGCAGGCCAGGCCGCAAGCGAGGCCGCATTGGCAAAAGAAACCACTTTGCGCCCGTCCACCATAATCACGGGGTCGGACAGCGCATCAAGTACTTCTGGCAATAATGCCGATGGGAGGCCATCCATGCCTTAGCCGTCCTTCTTCGTCCGATTATTCGCTTACTTGCCGAGATGGCGTTCGACGATTCGCTCACGGATGCGTGACAGTCGCATGACAATTTCATAAATGCCAAGGCTGCCAATCGCCAGGACAAAGGGTCCGAGGTAATAGCAGAGACGAAAAAGCAGAAGCGCGCCGATCAATTCCGGCTTTGCAACGCTGGAGAAGGCACCGAGAATGGTGCTTTCCAACACGCCAATGCCGCCGGGGACATTGCTGATGACGCCCAAAATGCAGCCAAAGGCGTAGACGGCGGCGAAGGTTTCAAAGGCGATGCCGTGGCCTTCAGGCAAAAGCACATAAAGAACGGCGGAGGCCGCGCAGACATCAGCGGCACCAAGCGCCAATTGGCCGAGCGAGACTTTAAGCGTCGGGAGTTCAATCAAAAAATGCTTGATGCGGACATGACGGCGTTTGGCCGCCGCCCAGACGAGATAAACCAAAATAGCGGAGAGAACCGCCATGCCAGCGAGCTGATTAAGATGCGCGGTGGCTTGATTGATCGCGGAAATCGCCTCCGCCTGCCACATCAAGCCGACGCCCACGACCACCGCCATGCCCAAAATAAAGGTCATGCCGGCAATCAATGTGAGGCTCATCACCTTTGAGGAGGAGACGCCGCTTGCCGAATAGATGCGGTAGCGAACCGTTCCGGCGGTTAAAAGCGGGAAACCCAGTGTGAAAGAGATGGCATAGCTCGTAAAGGAGGCGAAAACGACCGTTGCCAGCTTTATTTTCAGACCAAGCTGGCGCATGGCCAAGGAGTCATAACCTGCCAAAAAGACGTAGCTCAGCACCGTGAAGCCAATGGCCAATAATAATTGCCCGCCACTTGCCCGATGAATGCCTTGTTCGATGTCAGCCAAACTCACATCCGCAAGCTCGGCTCTAAGAACAAAAAACGAGCCCACGATCAGCGCGACGCTTATAAGCGGGCCAATCCAGCGGGTCAGTTTATGTTCCGGCTCGGGCTTTTCAGGCGCGGATATCGGTTGATCAGTCGAACCCGTCATGCGTTCCTTCTAAGATCCTGATCCCGCCCATCCGCGGTAAAATCTGCGTGTTCTATGGCCTGTCGCCCGGCAGGAAGCAAGCCGTTACCCGGCATAGGCGGCAAGTACGGCTTCAGACACGCCGACCGAGGCGCCTGCGGCGGTAATTTGCAGCCAGGTGTTACGATCAACGGGAATGCCATGTGCCAGCCGCTCCGCTTTGGTTGCCCGCTCAGGATCACCGGGCAAGAGAACCGTCGGCGACTGACCTTCAACTGGTAATTGGGCCCAGTGTACGAAGCTTTCAAGCTCTGAGAGGTAAGTTGCTTGCGTGCCAAGGGCGTCGGGCGACACAATAATCGAGAGCATATTGTTGATGATCGCCTTTTGGGTGACCGGACCCTTCATCGCGTGCCCGCCGGTTAGGGCTCCCGCCAACGCCTCGCAGGCGAAGGCCAAGGTCCAGCCTTTATGCTCGCCAAAGGGCAATATCGCGCCGGTGGGTGCCTCAAACATCGCCGCCGGATCATTGGTCGGCCGCCCTGCGGCGTCGATCAAGGTGCCGTCCGGAACCGGCACACCCTTATTATAGGCGACGCGGATTTTGCCATGCGCCAATTTACTCGTCGCAAAATCGACGATAACCGGTTCAGCCTCCCGCCGTGGAATACCGATCGCGATCGGATTAGTGACGAGTTTTGGCACTTTGCCGCCAAAGGGCGCAACGACGGGATCGGCGATTACATTGACAAAATGGATCGAAACGAGCCCTTCGCGTGCGCATTGCTCGGCCCAATGGCCAATTCTGCCGATGTGATGGCTGTTGCTGAGGGCTACAATCGCGGAGCCAGTTTTTTTAGCGCGCTCAATACCCATCACCATCGCATCAAAGGCAATCGTTTGGCCAAGGCCCAGACCGCCATCGAGGACAAGCGCCCCGCCGATATCATTCACGACGCGCGGCGCGTGATTGAGCGTGAGTTCTTTGGCTTTGAGCGACGCGATATAGGCCGGGATCATGCCGACGCCATGCGAGTCATGGCCCTTGAGATTGGCCTCGACGAGATGGTCAGCGACGAGATCGCATTCGCGCTCATTCGATCCAGCTGATCGGAATATGTCTTTCACCACCGTGCGAAGGGTGGCTTCGGTGATCCTGAGTTCCTGCCCTGATGGAAGCGACATTGGCGTTTTCTCGTTTTGTTAGGCGCTTTCGCGAATTTGGTAGTCTTTCACATCGGTGACGTCGATCGCTGGCCAGCGCTCATGCTCATAATTAAGCGTGAAGGCAGACGGGGCCATGAAGACGGGCGCACCGTCCAAATCATGCGCGATGGACGATGTGTGAGAATCGATGAATTTTTGCAGCTCGATCTTATCTTTCGACGAGATCCACCGGCAGATCGTGAAGCGCGACGGTTCAAACTCGACCGTTATGCCATATTCCGCCTGCAAACGCTCGAGCAACACATCGAGCTGCAAGGCGCCGACCACGCCGACAATCGCGCCTGAGCCATCGGCTGGCACAAAGAGCTGAACCACGCCCTCCTCGCCAAGCTGCTCCAGCGCCTCGCGCAACTTCTTGGCTTTCATCGCGTCTTTGAGCCGCACGCGGCGTAAAATTTCGGGGGCAAAACTTGGCACGCCCCGAAACACCAATTCTTCGCCCTCGGTCAGCGTGTCGCCAATGCGTAAAGTCCCGTGATTGGGGATGCCTACAACATCACCCGCAAAGGCCTCCTCGGCCAAAGCGCGGTTCCGGGCGAAAAAGAATTGCGGCGCGTTGATCGGCAAGGCTTTTCCGGTTCGTACCAGCTTGGCCTTCATGCCGCGCTCGAGCTTACCCGAGCAGACGCGGATAAAGGCGATCCGGTCGCGGTGGTTCGGGTCCATATTCGCCTGAATTTTGAACACGAAGCCGGTCATTTTCGCCTCATCGGCCGTGACCATGCGCGTATCAGCCTCTTGCGCGCGCGGCGGCGGGGCAATTTCCGCCATGGCGTCGATCAGATCCCGAACACCAAAATTCCGAAGCGCCGAGCCAAAAAAGACGGGCGTTAAATGCCCCTCGCGAAACGCCTCCAAATCAAAAGGTCGGCAGGCTTCGCGCGCGAGCGAGATTTGATCCAAAAAAGCAGGCCATTCATGCTCGGGCAACAAGGCCTCGACACGTGAATCCTCCGGGCCATTCACCGTGATCGGCTCTTCGTCCGTATCAATGCGGCGAATGCGATTGCGCTTGAAATCATAGGTTCCGGCAAAGCTCTTGCTCTGACCGATGGGCCAATTGACAGGCGCCGTGTCCAAAGCAAGCGTTTTCTCGATCTCATCGAGCAAATCAAACGGATCGCGCGTTTCACGGTCCATTTTATTGATGAAGGTCACAATCGGAATGTCGCGCAACCGGCAAACTTCAAAAAGCTTACGCGTGCGCGCTTCGATGCCTTTGGCCGCATCGATCACCATGACGGCTGAATCCACCGCGGTGAGCGTCCGATAGGTATCTTCGGAAAAGTCTTCATGGCCCGGCGTGTCGAGCAAATTAAACACGCAGTCGGCATATTCAAAGGTCATCACCGAGGTGACCACCGAAATGCCACGCTCGCGCTCAATGCCCATCCAGTCCGAACGGGTCTGCGTGCCGCTCTTCTTCGCCTTCACCTCGCCCGCCAATTGAATGGCGCCGCCCATCAAAAGCAATTTCTCGGTAAGCGTGGTCTTACCGGCATCCGGATGGGAGATAATCGCGAAGGTGCGGCGGCGGGAAGCGGGAGAAGATGGGGTCATGGGACTTTCAAACGAACAATGAAAAATAATATCGGACCGCGAGCCTCCCGGCTCGCCTTTTTTGCGTGGCAGGAGCCACGCGGTCCATGAAGAATATCATCCTCTCACAAAGCCGATTTAAAATGCTTCGAAAGCTTCAAGCCCTGCGCTTGATAGTTCGAACCTAAATCCTTGCCGTAGAGCATTTCGGGCAGATGGGCCATGCGCTCATAAACCAAGCGCCCCACCGTTTGCCCATCTTCTAGAATAAAGGGCACGTCGCGAGAGCGGACTTCCAATACCGCACGGCTGCCTGCGCCGCCGCTTCCGGCATGGCCAAAGCCCGGATCGAAAAAGCCGGCATAATGCACGCGGAATTCACCGACGAGCGGATCAAACGGCGTCATTTCTGCGGCATGATCGGGTGGGACATGCACGGCTTCTTTGGAGGCCAAAATATAAAACTGGCCGGGATCCAAAATTATGTCGCGATCTTTGCGCGCATAAAGCGGATCCCAATACTCATCGACGTCATAACCGCCTACGCAGTCAACATCGACAAGCGCGGTATGACGCTTCGCGCGGTAGCCCACTAAATGGTCTTTACCGAAACCCGAAAGATCAACGGACACGGCAATGCCATTCTGGATCGATGGCTCAGACGACGTTACAAGTCGATCCCGCGCGTGAAGGGCTTTCAGCTCTGTATCATCGAGCCGCACAAGGCCACGCCGGAAGCGAACCTGCGAGAGGCGCGAGCCGGTACGCACCAGAACCGGAAAAGTGCGTGGCGAAATTTCGAGGTAGAGCGGGCCGTGATAACCCGCTTCAATCTGATCAAATTCTTGCGCGTGATCGGCGATCACGCGGGTAAACACATCCAATCGACCGGTTGAGCTTTTCGGATTGGCAGACGCCAAAAGATCGGGAGGAAGGGCGAGCCCTTCGAGCAATTCGGCGATATAGACGGCGCCCGTTTCAAGCACTGCCCCGTTGGTCAAATCGATCTCATGCAGCGCGATGCGGTCGAGCCGATCTTTCACCGCCCGATCCGGACCCGGAAGGAAGCTGGCGCGCACGCGCCATACACGGCGGCCCAAGCGCAAATCGAGACTTGCAGGTTGCACCTGTCCATCGGCAAAGGGGCGATCCGCCTGAATGATGCCGGCGGCATGAAGCGCGCGGATATCTTGCGCTGCCAGAATACCGTCTTTGCTGCTGAGGGCCGTTTGCGTCACGTTGTGATTACTCCGCCGCCTTACCAACCAAACGCGCTTCAGCCGCAGTCTCGGCGTCATCCACGGTTTTAAGTGCCGCCGGTTGCGGCATCGAAATGATGTTGTAACCGGAGTCTACAAAATGCACTTCGCCGGTGACACCGGTTGAAAGGTCCGACAACAGATAAAGACCCGAGCCACCAATCTCTTCAATCGATACCGTACGACGTAAAGGTGCATGACGCTTTTGGTAATTGAACATCAAACGCGCATCCGCGATGCCGGCACCCGCGAGTGTGCGCACAGGGCCTGCTGAAATGGCATTCACGCGAATATTGTCGGGACCAAAATCGGAAGCGAGATAGCGCACCGAGGCTTCTAGTGCTGCTTTGGCAACGCCCATAACATTATAGTTCGGCATAACGCGCGTTGCGCCGCCATAAGTGAGCGTGACGATGGACCCGCCATTCGGCATCAAAGCCGCGGCCCGTTTGGCAACTTCAACGAAGGAGAAGCACGAAATCAACATCGTACGCGAGAAGTTTTCACGCGTCGTGTCAGCAAAGCGGCCCTTCAATTCGGACTTATCGGAAAACGCAATCGCATGAACGAGAAAATCAATTGATCCCCATTTTTGGGCGACCACTTCAAAAGTCGCATCAACCGACGCGAGATCTTCGACATCGCAGGGAATAAGAAAATCAGAACCGGCCTCTGTTGCCAATGGCTCGACGCGTTTTTTAAGCGACTCGCCTTGATAGGTGAAAGCGAGTTCCGCGCCTTGTGCTGCAAGCGCCTTGGCGATGCCCCAAGCGATCGAATGATCATTGGCGACACCCATAATGAGTCCGCGTTTTCCCTGCATCAATCCGGTCATGGGGCCGTCCTGTCTCTTAGTGTTAATCGCGCTTGGTCTTACGCTTCGAGGCGTTTCATCACGATGGTTGCATTGGTGCCGCCAAAGCCGAAGGAGTTCGAAAGAACCGCACCAATATTGGCATTGTCGATGCGCTTGCGGATGATCGGCATATCAGCAAAATCAGGATCGATTTCTTGGATATTGGCGCTCTCGCAAATGAAGCCATTGTTCATCATCAAGAGCGAGTAAATCGCTTCTTGAACACCGGTGGCGCCAAGCGAGTGACCGGTTAATGATTTCGTTGCTGAAATAGGCGGACAATCAGTACCGAAGACCGCGCGGATGGCTTCGATTTCCTTTGCATCACCGACAGGCGTCGAGGTCGCGTGCGGATTAATGTAATCGATCTTGGTGTTCACAGTTGCCAAGGCCTGCCGCATGCAGCGGATAGCGCCTTCGCCCGATGGGGCCACCATGTCATAGCCGTCGGATGTTGCGCCATAGCCCACGATTTCGGCATAGATTTTTGCGCCGCGCGCTTTAGCATGCTCAAGCTCTTCAAGCACCAAAACGCCTGCACCGCCCGCGATCACGAAGCCGTCGCGGTCTTTGTCGTAAGCGCGTGAGGCAATGGCTGGCGTGTCGTTATATTTCGTCGACATCGCACCCATCGCGTCGAATAATTGCGACATGGTCCAATCGAGATCTTCGCAACCGCCGGCAAACATCACATCCTGCTTGCCCCATTGGATCATTTCATAGGCGTTGCCGATGCAATGGTTTGACGTCGCGCAGGCCGACGAGATCGAGTAGTTGACGCCCTTAATCTTAAACCATGTGGCCAATGTAGCCGAGGCCGTCGAGGACATCGATTTAGGCACGGCGAATGGGCCTATGCGCTTAGGACCACCTTTTTCGCGGGTAATATCAGCCGCTTCAACGAGGATGCGGGTCGAAGGACCGCCTGAGCCCATGATAATACCGGTGCGCTCGTTCGAAATCTCGCTTTCTTCAAGACCCGCATCGAGGATGGCCTGATCCATGGCAACATGGTTCCAAGCCGTGCCGGTGGCGTGAAAGCGCATCGCGCGGCGATCAACGATCTCGGCGGGATCGAGCTTCGGCTGGCCGTGGACCTGGCAGCGGAAACCGAGCTCGGTGTAGCGCTCGGCATGGATCACGCCAGAGCGCGCTTCGTATAAGGACGACAAAACTTCCTGGGTATTATTGCCGATCGACGAAACAATCCCCATGCCGGTAACAACGACGCGTCTCATGGCTTAACTCCTTAGCGGGAACGATCGGAACTCACTGTTTACGCCGATCACAACATTCATTTGAGCGGGATATGGCGGCTTACGCTGCTTTAAACAATCCCACGCGAAGATCACGCGCTTCATAAATCCGGCGACCATCGGCTTCAAGATAGCCGTCGGCAATGCCGAGGACGAGTTTAGAGCGGAAAACACGCTTCAAATGGACCTCATAGACCACTTTTTTGACGGTCGGCAGCACTTGATCGATAAATTTTACCTCGCCAACACCCAAAGCGCGGCCACGGCCCTCCGCTCCAAGCCAGCCGAGATAAAAGCCGCAGAGCTGCCATAAGGCATCAAGGCCCAAGCAGCCCGGCATGACGGGATCGCCCTGAAAATGGCAGGGGAAGAACCAAAGATCGGGACGGATCGCGAATTCGGCGCGGATAATGCCCTTGCCATTCTCGCCGCCAGTTTCGGAAACTTCGGCGATACGATCAAACATGAGCATCGGAGGAAGCGGGAGTTGGGCATTGCCGGGGCCAAAAAGCTCTCCGCGGCCACACGCCAGAAGATCCTCATATTCGTAACTCGAACGCTGTTGCATGTTCCGCCCGCTCTCTATTTCGTCACATTTGCGTGGCAAGTGCCACGATAATCCCTCAAAGCCAAGCCCGATCACTAGCATAGTGTCGCTTTGCTTCAAAGCTGCACCTAAAGCAGGATGATTTTAATGGGTTGCAGCACTGGGGCATAGCGTTTATTCTTCTAACAATCGGTTTACATACAGGAATCCCGATTTTGTCATCAACGATTGCATCTTCGACCCATTGGCGCGACCAAAGCGGCTGTCTTTATCATGATTTGCGGGTCAAACTGCGGAATGCGGGTTTGCGCCCGACGCGGCAGCGCGTTGGCTTAGGCTGGCTGCTGTTTGCCCGTGGTGACCGTCATTTGACGGCCGAAACGCTCTATGAAGAGGCATCAAAGGCCCGTGTGCCCGTCTCACTGGCAACAGTTTACAACACGCTGCACCAATTTACCGAGGCTGGTCTCCTGCGCGAAGTAGCGGTTGAGGGTGCCAAGACCTATTTCGACACGAATACGAGCCAGCACCACCATTTCTTTGTGGAAGGCGAGAATCAGCTTTTGGATATTGAGGGGCAGAACATCTCGGTTTCGATGTTGCCCGAAATTCCGGAAGGCATGGAAATCGCGCGTGTGGAAGTCGTCGTCCGGTTACGCCGCAAAGAAGCCTGAGTTTTACTCGACTTTCTCGTCCGGATAGGCCCCCCAGAGCTGTTGCTGCTGCATATAGCCATCAAAGCCGTCGCCAATCAGGCGGCACCATTGCCCGTCGCAGGATTTGATGGAGGCCACGACATTCGGCATTAATTGCGCGACCATTGGGCTCTCGACACTCGGCTTGGTGCGCAAGGGCACGGGCTTATCCTTGCCCCAAGGTGCGACAATCGCCGTCCGCCGTCCGGAGAGGAGATTGTGCAAGACCCAGCCTTCCGCCCCTTCCGAGTCGCGGATCCGACGCCATGTCTCGAATTCGGCGGTGATTTCGACCGGCAAGCCGGCTTTCTCATAAATCCACTTTGTGCGGTGGTCTTTGCTCGGACCCTCGCGCAAATTGACGCGATCCGACTTCAGACTGGCAAATCGTGGCAAAGGTAGGCCCGTTGTCGACCCTATATTGGGATCAACCGCCCAAGCAGGTCCGCCCAGCATGGCCCCTAGAACAAGGCCAGCCATACATCCTGCAAGGAAAGGCTTTAGTCGAAACATACGCACCCGGTGCACCTACAAGGATTAACGCCCGTTGTTTTTCACTTATCTGCCCGTTAGAGAGATAGAAGGGTACATCGGCGCGGTGGATCAGCTTGATCGGTCTAAGCCGATATGGAAAGAAATCAACTAGGTTTACGGCGATATTAGTTGCTTACTGATCCTTAAAACGGCGTAAATTCGGTTGATGCGGCCTAAGAAGGCTTAAGGGAGTGGGGAAATGACAAAGCAAAAGCCGTTGGTCGTGGTAACCCGACGCCTCCCTGACACCATCGAAACGCGCATGCGCGAGCTGTTCAACGCGTCGCTGAACATTGATGACCGTCCTTTATCCAAGACGGAGTTGATAGAGGCGGTCAAAACCGCGCAAGTTCTGGTCCCTACCGTCACCGATGAAATTGATGCCGAAGTCATTGCGGCCGCCGGTGAGCAATTGAAGCTCATCGCCAATTTCGGCAATGGCGTGGACCATATTGATGTCGCCGCTGCCCAAGCCAAAGGGATTGCGGTAACCAACACCTCGGGCGTGCTGACCGATGATACGGCCGATATGACCATGGCGCTTATTCTGGCGGTTTCACGCCGCATTGCCGAAGGCGCGCGCGTGATCCCCGAGGGCAATTTCCACGGCTGGTCGCCGACTTGGATGTTGGGCCACCGCATTACGGGCAAGAGGCTCGGCATTGTCGGCATGGGACGCATCGGCCAAGCGCTGGCCCGCCGCGCGAAGGCCTTTGGCTTACAAGTGCATTATCACAATCGCCGTCCGGTCGCGGCCTCTATCGAGCAGGAATTGGAAGCGACCTATTGGGACTCGCTCGATCAAATGCTGGCCCGAATGGACATCGTCTCGGTCAACTGCCCGCATACACCTGCGACCTATCACCTTTTATCGGCTCGTCGTCTCAAACTGTTGAGACGCGATGCTATTCTCGTGAATACCGCGCGCGGCGAAATTATCGATGAGAGCTCGCTCGTCAAAATGCTCGAAGCCGGTGAATTGGCGGGCGCAGGTCTCGACGTGTTCGAGCATGAACCCGCGATCTCGCCGCGGATGCTGAAACTCGCGAAACAAAACCGCATCCTCGTGATGCCCCATATGGGCTCGGCGACGATTGAAGGCCGCATCGAGATGGGCGAGAAGGTCATCATCAATATCCGCACCTTCATGGACGGCCACCGACCGCCCGATCGGGTGATTGCGTCGATGGTGTAAAGTTAAGGGTAGAGCGGGTAAACGGTCCGTCATGGCGAGCGATAGCGAAGCCACCCAGTTGATGGTTGCCGATTAAATACCCCTTTACGCTAGCATTTACTTCTTCAGCATCAGCTAGGCTGCTTCGCTCTCGCTCGCAGTGACGGATAGGGTGCAAGCACCCTATCCGCTAAAATCTATCACAACCCCTCAAACAAAGCCGTCGACAGATAGCGCTCGGCAAAGCTCGGGATAATGATCACGATATTTTTGCCCTTTGATTCAGGCCGTGCCGCGATCTCGAGCGCTGCGGCGACCGCCGCGCCGGACGAGATGCCGGTTGGAATGCCTTCCATGCGGGCCAATAGACGCGCGGTGTCAAAGGCGGTTTGATTGGCCACTTGCACGACCTCATCAATGATCGAGCGATCGAGAACATCCGGCACGAAGCCTGCGCCGATGCCTTGGATTTTATGCGGGCCGGGATTGCCGCCCGACAAAACGGGCGAATCTTCTGGCTCGACGGCCACGATCTTTACCGCCGGATTGCGGGCTTTGAGGACCTGCCCGACGCCTGTAATGGTACCGCCCGTGCCAACGCCCGAGACGAAAATATCGACCTTGCCGTCAAGATCATTCCAGATTTCTTCCGCGGTCGTGCGGCGGTGAATATCCGGATTGGCGGGATTTTTGAATTGTTGCGGAATAACCGAGCCCGGGATTGAGGCCTTTAATTCTTCCGCCTTAGCGATGGCGCCCTTCATGCCTTGCGGGGCGGGGGTCAGCTCCAATTCCGCGCCAAGAAGGGCGAGCATTTTGCGGCGTTCAACCGACATTGATTCCGGCATTACGAGAATGAGCCGATAACCGCGCGCGGCAGCAACAAATGCCAAAGCAATGCCTGTATTGCCTGAAGTCGGCTCAATAAGGGTAGCGCCCGGCTTAATTGTACCGGCGGCCTCGAGCGCGTCGATCATATTGACACCGATGCGGTCTTTCACGCTTGCGATCGGGTTGAAAAATTCGAGTTTTGCCAAAAGATTGGCGTGAACGCCCTTTTCTTTCGCCACGCGATCCAGCCGCACGATGGGCGTATCGCCGATTGTGTCCGTAATCGAATTATAGATGCGGCCGCGGCCGGGCTTGTGGGTGGATGAAGCCTGATTGGTCATGACAGTGTCTCCCATCGTCAATGCTGTTCGTCAGCAGTTTAGTTTATTTACAGATTATGTCGATTAATTTTTTAATTTACGTTCTAAATTGTAAAATCTGTACTCTCAGCACCGTTATTGAAGCCTATTTTTCCTGCACGCTGGCACAAATCCTCAACCGATATGGCATCGAGATGCGTCAAAAATGCCTGACTGGCCTGCTTAATTTCAGGCTCAATCACGTCATCAACCAGCACCGATTTGGGCTCGGGAAGTGAACCCTCCTCGTCGGCACCCTGCATAGCAGCGCGCACAATATCACCAGCGCTGATCCGGCGACGTTCGGTAGCTAACTCATAGCCACCCTTCGGACCGCGAACGCCTTTTAAGATCCCTGCGCGCACAAGCGCTTGTAGGATGGTTTCAAGATGGCGGGGTGGCAATTGATGGCGCTCGGCCAAATGTTTCGCGGCGACCGGATCGGGCCGGGCATGGATGGCAATATCGACGACAGCGGCGATAGCCAAAAGGCTGCGACGAGACAGAAGATTCATTCGGCATATCCTATCTATTTCCCGGATCGTCAGACCCGGAAAACCGATGTCTCACACGCCCGTTGAACCATACCCCCCCGCGCCACGGGACGTATCGCCCAGCGCGTCGCGCTCTTCCCAAACGGCCTTTGTAACGGGCGCGACCACCAATTGAGCGATGCGCATACCGCGGGATATGTCAAAGGGCTGATCACCGTGATTGATCAACAGCACGGATACTTCACCCCGGTAATCGGCATCGATGGTGCCCGGCGCGTTCAACACGGTAATACCGTGCTTTAACGCCAGACCCGACCTTGGCCGAACCTGTCCCTCATAGCCATTGGGTAATTCAATACACAATCCTGTCGGGATTAACATCCTTTTCCCGATTTCTAATGTAAATATTTTATTTTCCGGAATAGCGGCGGTTAAGTCCATCCCCGCCGCCGCATCGGTTGCATAGGTTGGCAAAGGAAGGCCCGCGCCATGGGCCAGCCGACGCACCCCAATCGACACGCTCATTGACGACTCGTTTTTGAAAATTTTGTGGCAAAAAGGGCAACCAACCGCTCGGCTACCTCGGCTTTGCTGAGCTTCGGCCAACTGTCGACGGCATCCTTCGAGACGATGTGCACGGCGTTCATCTCCCCGCCCATGACGCCACTATCGCCGCCGACATCATTGGCAACGATCAGGTCGCACGCTTTTTTGTCGAGCTTGCCGCGCGCGTAATCCAAAACATTCGAGGTTTCAGCCGCAAAGCCAACAACCAGCGATGGCCGGTGATGGGTAAGATGCGACACCGTCGATAAGATATCCGGATTGGGCGCGAGCGACAAAGCGGGCGGGCCGGCATCGGTCTTTTTAAGCTTATCATGGCTTTGAGTAGCGACGTGCCAATCGGCCACTGCTGCGCAAAAAACCGCGATATCGGCGGGCAGCGATTTTTCAACGGCCGCTAACATCTCAACCGCTGTCTCAACCGGGATAACCGTCACACCAACCGGATTGGGAATGGAAACGGGCCCCGAAACGAGCGTAACCCGTGCGCCCGCGCGTGCGGCAGCTGCGGCAATCGCATGGCCCTGTTTGCCCGAAGAGCGGTTGGCAATATAGCGCACCGGATCAATCGGCTCATGCGTCGGCCCGGAGGTGACGAGCACGTGGCGGCCTTCGAGCGGACGGGAGCCCGGTGCAAGTGCGCTCTCAATGGCGTCAGCAATCCTAAAAGGCTCGGCCATGCGGCCCGGGCCATATTCGCCACACGCCATTTCGCCATCATCCGGCCCGACGAATAGGACACCATCGGCTTTTAGCGTCACAAAATTGCGCTGGGTGGCCGCGTGCTGCCACATCCGGACATTCATGGCGGGTGCCGCGAGCGCGCGCTTATCGGTTGCGAGCAGAGCGGTGGAAGCGAGATCATTGGCAAGCCCATGGGCCATTTTTGCCAAAAGATCCGCGGTGGCAGGGGCTACGACGACGAGATCGGCGGAGCGTGATAATTCAATATGGCCCATCTCGGCCTCATCCGTCAGCGAGAAGAGATCGCTAAATACCTTCTCGCCGGTAAGGCTTGAGACAGAGAGCGGCGTCACAAACTCGGCACCAGCCTTGGTGAGGATGGCGCGCACGGAACCACCGCGCTTTTTGATCTCACGGATCAGCTCCAGCGATTTATACGCCGCAATGCCACCGCCGATGATGAGAAGAATGCGTTTGCCTGCAAGCGCCATGACGACTTTCCCCGTTTGAACGACCTTTTAGCCGATTGTGCCACGAGGGGAAAGTCGCGAGGGCTGCCGCTTCAGGGGGCTGGCTTGAAGCGACCGGGATCGAAAGCGGCCAAGAAAAATCAGTGACGCAATTTAAGGTTGAGATCGCGACTAAAATTGCAACCCGTGAGCGGATTGCACACTAGATTACGTAAGGTAAATTAATTTCTCAAAATAATAGAGTTTTGGGAAAACAAGTGATGCTGATGGGACGTGCGATAGCGGTATTGCTGGCTGTGATGACTCTTGCTGCGTGCAGTGGTGGAGGCGGGGGTGGTGGGGGCGGGGGAGGAAAGACCCAAGCCAGTTCGACGACGACTTATACGGCGGCAGGAGCCAATATCATTGCCAAAGTGATTAGCTATTATACGGATGGTACTCAAAGTGTCACAACCGGATCGGTTGTAACAAAAGGGCCTACAACCGTCGCAGCAGACCATGTTACAGCGAGTGGTAATTTTTCATTTGGCTGCTGCGGATAAGCACAAATCGTTGTGGAGCCATCTGTCACATCAGCTCCCGTATTGACGAGTTCCGTGTACCCAAGCTTTTGGACATCAGGAGGTACTGTCATTCCGCCTCATGTGTCTCCGGCTGCAGGTACTTATTTTGACGGAACAGCCTACTCGGCCGACGGATCGGCGGGTGCTCCTTTCCGGCAGGCAACTCTAGCGCCGAACGGGCCAACAGGTGCCGGTGCCATCAATGATCCGAATGCCGTCGTTACCACAGGGCCAGCATGGTATATTGCTTCGTATAGAACGAAATCTTACGACCTTCGCTGGGGCACACCCGATCCGGCAGGGCCGGGATATGTCAATAATTACAAATCCGGAAGTTATACGCTTGATAAATCTTTGACCATTTTTGGCGGCGTCGCGGCAAAGGTCGGTTGTACGAATGTCGCCAATGTCGCAAATTGCGGACCAACAATTGCTGCGCCAAATGGTGATGTTCTAGCTGCGTGGTCGAATGGCTGGACGGGTAAAGGCAGCACGATTCTGATTTACGATAATATTGGTGGCTTCGCCTTAGACGATAACAAGCAGAAAATAAAAAATAGCGATGGCAATTTTGCCCTTTCTGCACACCCTGCAACCGTCATGACGCTTGCCATTCGTTATGCACCCGGTGCGACAGCTTTAGGCCTTTCTTATAATAACGACTCGACAACAATCGTTGACTCAACATTCGGATATTCCATCTCACCATCACAATCGACAGCAAAAATTCACGTCATCAATGCCAGCTTTGGAGCCGATCTTGCCGGCCATATTGGCCGGGAAAATTTGACATCAAAACCGTGGACTGCGGACGAATTGGCAGAAGCGAGAACCTATTTTTCAGGCTATCAAACCACAAAAGTGGCTTATATGAAATCAAGCAATTTCAGCGGTGGATATGACCTAAGCGATGCCGTGATTACGAAATCAGCGGGCAATGACCACATCAACTATATCGATAATCCTCTGAATTATTATTTGCTCAACGATAGCGCAACATTGGCTCGCCTGGTGGTTGTTGGTGCCTTAGATGGAAATGGAACACCTTCGGCTCGAACCGCGATTGCGTCCTACAGCAATACGCCCGGCTCGGATCCGTTATCGCAAAGTCGCTTCCTCACAGCATCCGGCGGCGTGGCCTTTCAATCAAACTCGATTGCATATGATGGCATCACGCAACTTGGATCCAATCAAGGCAATGTAGGCACCTCCTACGCCGCACCGCGTGTGGCTGGTTATGCCGCTATTGTTCGACAAAAATTTCCAAACCTGACGGGGGTCAATACAGCGGATATTCTCCTCGCCACCGCGCGCTATGACACGCTCAAATGTTATCCCAATTGCGACAAAGCGATTTACGGCCAAGGTGAGGCGTCGCTCTCGCGGGCCTTAGCGCCCGTCGGCTATTTGCGATGAAAAATATTTACTGCCACAGGCGATGATTGCGCAGGAAAAAATCGGTATTTCGTTTCATCAAAAATTAATCGGCCTAAAAGCAACTATCCTTGTTTATTATTCTTCGATTGTTGTTCTGTTGCTTATAAGTCTAACGTTATCAGCGGTCGCCGATAATCTCGAACCCGAATACTCGCTTTTGCCAACCTCGGCCAAGCAAGCATTCATCATGGATGCGCAATTGCCGAGTGAATATTGGGGTGCCCTTGATGAGCGGCGCTAAGTTGCTGTCACAGGACTTTTTATCGGTGAAAAAATGTTTGCTGCCGGTGGGCAGTCGCTGATGAGCCGGCCCGACCGTGTGTGCTCGTTATATGACAGCGCCGTATGCTTCGACATCAACCGATTTTATTCCTCTTCGATGCCGCAAATTTTAGTATCGGGATTTCTCATGCTCGATGGAAGTGATGCCATTACCTTCGGGATTGATACGGGTTACGCCTCACCCAAATTAAAAATAAGCCCATCTATTTTGCTCGGTCTTTCGAAGCGCTGGTTTACGTCAGAAAAGCGCGATGCGCACTTCATTGTTGAGGCAAGCAGTTGGCTTGGGCAATCGGTCTCGCATGAACCGTGTTACGACGCGTATAATCGCGCTTATTATTGCGGCAATTTATCAGCTTGGAGCGATTTTACCTACGAGTCACACCCGACCAATTTTTACATTAAGCTTTGGTACGAGAAGGCGTTTTGATACTGGCTGTTTGTCGCGGGCGGACAGGTTTTTCTTTGACAAAATGAATACGAAGCTTGGTACCCGTGGCCTCCGCAAAGCGCGTAAGCGTGCGAGTAGATGGCATTGTTCGACCACTCTCTAACCGCGCAATGGCGGCTTGCGTCGTACCCATTTTTTGCGCGACATCTTCCTGCGTCATAGAAGCTTGAGCGCGCGCAGAGATAAGCGCCTCGGCGAGTGCGAATTCTTCTTCTAAGGCATCATAAGCGGCAACGAATTCGGGGTCTTTAAACCACTCTTTAGCCGCCTCTTCGACGGGAATATACATCCGCTTCATTTAACGCTCCCTGCGCGCTTAAGAGCAAATTCGATTTAGCGGCGTGGTGTTTTTTCCGTCTTTTTTATAAAAACATGCACAATAACAACACGCTCCCTCTTAATCGTAACATAGGCTGCGCGAGCAATCCCGCTACGTCCTTTCATCCTCATTTCCCAAAGTGGGCCATCAAGGTGTTTCACATAAGGTTCACGCATGCCCAAAAGCCCATGTCCTTCAATCATACGAGATATTCGCAAAAAACTTGCGACAATGTCCGTCGGAAAGGCTTCAAGCTTACGGCGAAGCTCGTCATTTAAAAACTCAACCGTCCAAGCCATCAGAACATACCATTTTTGCAATAATTTTCAAGCGCCCTTTCCGGCGTTTATCGGTTGCAAAGATGATCGTTTAAAGGATCTCGTACAGCTGTCTTAAAAGACAGGAATTTAAAGCACGCGCATCGCAACCGCCAGCAACACAGCTGCAATAATCCAGAGCGCAAGATTACCCCAGCGATTACGGCGGGCCTCGGCGCGGCCGATTTCGGCAATCGAACGAGCATCCAAGGGAAAGCCTTTATCCGTTGCATGCGCCAATTGCTCGGCGAGGGCTTCAGCGCGGGAAGCAAGGGCGGGTAAATGCCCGACCATGCCGGCAAGCGATACAGCACCGCGTCCGAGCTCTTCAATCTTTCCGATAGGGCCAAGATTGCGTTCGATCCAGCTGCGCACAACGGGCTCTGCTGTCGTCCACATATTGAGATGTGGATCAAGCGAGCGGCTAACGCCTTCCACCACCACCATCGTCTTTTGCAGCATCACGAGTTCGGTGCGCGTGCGCATATCGAAGAGACCGGTGACTTCAAATAACAGCGTCAAAAGTTTCGCCATCGAAATCTGATCGGCAGAGCGCTGATGAATAGGCTCGCCAATCGCGCGGATGGCTTGTGCGAAATCATCAACCGAGTGGCGGGCAGGCACATAACCTGCTTCAAAATGCACTTCCGCCACGCGGCGATAATTGCGCGTGATAAAGCCCAACAAAATTTCCGCCAAGAAACGGCGCTCTTTTAAACCGAGCCTTCCCATAATGCCGAAATCGACGGCGCAGAGGCGGCCTTCGGCATCAACAAACAAATTGCCGGGATGCATGTCCGCGTGGAAAAATCCATCCCGCAACGCATGCTGCAAAAAGGACTGGATAACAATTCGGCCCAAGCCTTTTAAATCATGACCCGCGGCCGCTATGCCCTCAATATCATGGAGTGGAATGCCCTCAATCCATTCCATCGTGAGCACTTCGCGTGCGGTTAAATCCCACACCACGGTCGGCGCGCGGAACTCGGCATCGCCTTTGGCGTTCTCGGCCATTTCTGACAACGCCGCAGCTTCGAGCCGCAAATCCATTTCCATCGTCACCGAACGGGCGAGCGTCTCAACGACTTCGATGAATTTAAGACGACGCGCCTCAGAGGATACAGACTCCATAAACTCGGCGGCATAGGCCATGGCGGACAAATCGCGGCGAAAACGGGCGCGGACATGTGGGCGCAAAACCTTAACAGCAACCGTCTGGCCCGATTGGGTTACCGCCCGATGCACTTGCGCGATGGACGCCGCTGCAATCGGCGGGCTGAATTCAGAAAATAACGCATCCACCGGTTTGCCAAACGCTGCTTCAATCGCAGCCAACGCGTCGGGCATACCAAAGGCGGGAATACGATCTTGCAGCTTTTCCAAATCACGCGCGACACGCACGCCAACAACGTCCGGACGCGTGGCCATAAATTGGCCGAGCTTGATATAAGATGGCCCTAGCCGAGTAAGCGCTGCGACCAAGCCCTCGGCGCTCGAAGCGGCTCCGCGCTTTTCGATCAGACGCGCCGCGCGCACCAAAAGGCGGATGCCAGTGGGCGCTTCAGAAAGATCGACCAAAGCAAAAGCGCCTTCGCGCGCCAGCACAAAGCCAACGCGGGCCAATCGCATCAAATGGATGGGAGCAAAACGGGGCACGTTGGTTCTACACTTTCCAGCCGGAATGAAGCTGAACGATGCCGCCTGACATAGGCCTTGCGCGAACCTCGCCAAAGCCCGCCTCGCGGATCATGGTTGAGAAACGACCAGGCGACGGGAAGCGCCGGATCGATTCCACCAAATATTGATAGGGCTCGGCATCGCCCGTAACCATTTTGCCCATGGGAGGAATGATCTTGAACGAGAAAAGATCATAGATTTTGTCGAGCATCGGCACATCGACGGCAGAAAATTCGAGGCACATGAAACGGCCACCGCGTTTCAACACGCGGTAGGCCTCGGCCAAAGCTACGTCGATACGCGGCACGTTACGGATGCCGAAAGCGATGGTGTAGGCGTCGAACTCATTATCCTCAAAGGGTAGCTGCTCGGCATTGCCTTGCACGAATTCGATCTGACCGCTCAGCACCTTGGGCGTCCGGTCACGGCCTACGCGCAGCATATCGCCATTAATATCACAAACGGTCGCGCGGCCACGCGGGCCTGCCGCTTCCATGACCCGGAAGGCCACATCTCCGGTGCCACCCGCCACGTCCAACAGATTAAACGGCTTGTTCTTATTGGGCCGGAGGGAGGAGACGAGCGCGTCCTTCCAGGCCCGATGCAGGCCGAAGGACATCAGATCGTTCATCACATCATAGCGCTCGGCAACCTTATGGAAGACGTCGTCAACGAGAGCCTGTTTGTCGCCAAGGCGAACGGACGAAAAGCCAAAATGCGTTTCATCGCCGCTATCTCGGCCGCTATCCTGTCGGGTGTCCGTATCCGTCATGCTTAAACTACCTGCCTTGTTGGCTTTATGCTGAAGACCATAGCGCGCGGCGCGTCAAGACGCTATGCCGTCGCTGCACAGGGGAGAAATTGTCCATGCCCGAACTTCCTGAGGTCGAAACCGTCCGCCGCGGCCTTGAGCCCGCTATGGCGCGACAAAGGCTGATTAAGGTTGAGCAGCGCCGAAAAGACCTCCGTTTCCCCTTCCCTCCGCACTTTACCGAGCGGCTCGAAGGGCAAAGGGTGATGTCTTTATCTCGGCGAGCAAAATATTTGGTGCTGGATCTCTCCTCGGGCGAGGCCTTGATCATGCATCTCGGCATGAGCGGACGGTTTACCGTCGAAATGGCGGGCGAAAAATCCCCGCTAGGCGAGTTTCATTACGAAACAGCGGGCAAAGCCCCCCATGATCATGTCGTCTTCCAGATGGAGAACGGGGCCAGAATTACCTATAATGATCCAAGGCGCTTTGGCTTTATGGACCTTGTGCCTAGCGCATCCCTCGCCCAATCTAAGCATTTTAAGGGGATGGGGATTGAGCCCTTGGGCAACGCGCTTGATGGCGAGCTTATCCAAACCCTGTTTGCAGATAAAAAAACGCCGCTGAAGGCCGCGCTCCTGGATCAGCGCCTCATTGCGGGGCTTGGCAATATTTATGTGTGCGAGGCGCTGCATCGCTCCGGCCTATCGCCAAAGCGGCGTGCGGGAACGCTCGCGAGCAACCGCGGCGCTATGCGAGGAAAGGCCGCGCTTTTGGCGGCGACCATCCGCGAGGTTCTGACAGAAGCCGTTCAAGCGGGTGGCTCGTCGTTGCGCGATTACGCGCAGACGGATGGTTCGCTCGGCTATTTCCAGCATCGCTTCCGGGTTTATGACCGGGAAGGCGAGAAATGCCCCACACCCTCGTGCACCGGGATGATCCAGCGCATTGTCCAATCTGGCCGCTCGACCTTTTATTGCAAAACCTGCCAAAAATGAGCGGCCTTGAACCAAAGACAAAGCCGCGCTAGCACTCGCTAAAGGGCATCGAAGGGGGCACAGATGGCGTATGAAACCATATTGACGGAGATCCGTGGCAAAGCGGGGCTGATAACCATCAACCGTCCGGACGCTTTAAACGCGCTCAATTCGGTTGTTATTCGCGAAATCACCCATGCGCTTGATGCGTTTGAGCGCGATGCGTCGATTGGTGCCGTGGTGCTGACGGGTTCCGAGAAGGCCTTTGCCGCTGGCGCAGACGTCAAAGAAATGAAGGATCTTTCCTTCCCCTCCGCCTATCTCGACGATTTTGTCACCGCTTGGGACGCTATCCCTGAGCATCGTAAACCCCTGATTGCCGCCGTTTCCGGCTTTGCGCTCGGTGGTGGGTGCGAATTGGCGATGATGTGCGATTTCATTTTGGCCTCCGATACTGCCAAATTCGGGCAACCGGAAATCCGGCTCGGCATTATGCCCGGCGTTGGCGGCAGCCAGCGTTTAACGCG
The DNA here is from genome assembly GCA_947455725.1 of Hyphomicrobiales bacterium. Taxonomy (GTDB): domain Bacteria; phylum Pseudomonadota; class Alphaproteobacteria; order Rhizobiales; family Beijerinckiaceae; genus CAIUPE01. The sequence continues at coordinate 33,947 of CANGPL010000019.1, forward strand.
TGCGGTGGGCAAAGCGAAAGCCATGGAAATGTGCCTCACGGGGCGGATGATGGATGCCAATGAGGCCGAACGTGCAGGCCTCGTGTCACGGATCGTGCCGGTGGCTGACCTTGTCGACGAGGCTATGAAAACCGCGCAAACCATTGCCGGTTTCTCGCGCCAAAGCGTTTTGATGACCAAAGAAGCCGTTAATCGCGCCTTTGAGACGACGCTTGCGGAAGGTGTCCGTTTCGAGCGGCGGCTGTTCCAGTCGCTTTTTGCGACCGAGGACCAGAAAGAAGGCATGACAGCCTTCATCGAAAAGCGTCCAGCAGCCTTTAAAGACCGCTGAATGGACCTAACGCTTGATGCAATAGCGCTTTTATGCGCCACCGCCTTCGCTGCCGGTTTTGTGGATGCAATTGCCGGTGGCGGCGGATTGCTCACCATTCCAGCGATGCTCTTTGCCGGTATCCCGCCAGTGGCAGCAGTCGCGACCAATAAGGTGCAGGGAACGCTCTCAATTGTCTCTGCACTTTATACCTATAACCGGTCCGGCATCGTGGAATGGCGCGCGGGGGTGCCAATGGCGGCCATGTCGTTCACGGTCGGGATTGGTGGGGCGCTATCGGTCCATATTTTGCCGAAAGACGCCATTGCCGCGCTCATTCCGGCGCTTTTGATTGCCGTTGCACTTTATTTTGGGCTGACGCGGGGATTGGGGGATTCAGACCGCAAGAGCCGCCTCACACGCGCGGCCTTTATCCTCGTGGTCGTGCCCCCCATTGCCTTTTATGACGGATTTCTAGGGCCGGGTGCCGGATCCTTTTACGCGCTCGCCCTCATTGCCTTACAGGGTTTTGGCATCACGCGGACGACGGCTATGTCAAAATTGCTCAATGGCGGCAGCAATGCGGGGTCTTTGTTGCTGTTTTCGCTCGCTGGCAGCGTTATATGGCCTTTGGGGCTTGGAATGGGCGTTTTTTCGATGCTAGGCGCTCAAATTGGCTCACGGCTGGCAATTAAACAGGGCGCACGGATCATTCGCCCGCTGATTGTGCTCACCTGCTGCACGCTTTCGATCCGAATGTTGATGGACCCAACCAATCCAGCCCATCTCTTTCTCGTGAATCTGCGATTTCTGGGCTGAAGGACATTGACGCGTCACGCTGAAGCCGGTATGAACCCCGCCACACAAGGGCATTCTTGAGTTTCGTCAGGGGTGCCTTCAACCTTCCAACCATGGGTGGTTATCCATACTCCTTCAAAGGAAATGGTTCCGCCGTGAGGTATACCAATGGCCAATACGACTTCTGCAAAGAAGGCCACCCGTAAGATCGAACGCCGCACGGCCGTAAACCGTAGCCGTCGTTCGCGCGTCCGCACCTATGTCAAGAAGCTTGAGGAAGCTTTGAAGGCCGGTGACAAGGCAGCCGCAACGGAAGCCTTCAAGCATGCCGAGCCTGAGTTGATGCGCGCTGCGCAAAAAGGCGTTCTGCATAAGAACACCGCTTCCCGTAAGGTTTCTCGGTTAGCGAAAGCGATAAGCGCACTCAGCGCGTAACCCATTAGGGTGCAACCTTATAGTTGTAAAATAGCCCCGCCAAAAGCGGGGCTTTTTCTTTGGCTAAATGCAATTTTTTACAAAAATGCAACAGAATTATTTGCCCCATTTTTCAAATTTTTTGCTTGACAGAACATTAGCGAAATCGGGCCAATGGTGACATTTCATTGACGCTAAACGCACAAAATTAACTTAGCATTATCAATGGTTTAACGCATAAGATGCTTTTAGATGTTCGGCAAATGCCCTTTGTGGGGCGTCCAAGCTAAGACTGGAAAATAAAAAATAAATTTTTTCGATGTGGAATAAGATTAAGGAAACGTGAACGAAGCCAAGCGTTTGCAGCAAACTGCGTAATTATGACAGGCTTTGTCTTGGCCGCTTATCGGAAATTTCAAGCTTAGGTTGTGCTCGGTCCGTTGCGTCGTTTTTTTTCGGTGTGTAAGACTCGCATCTGTCAGCGCGGCTTGCGATGATCGTTTCACAGGCAATCAAGACAGAACCTCCTCAACTATTGGGGCGGAGGATCTTGGCCTAAAACGAGTGCAGCCTAGGTGACGCGAGTTAAGATGAAGCGTTTTCATTTTCTAACGCTTCATGAAAGAGTGATGATAAGGGAGATAGATGGATGCTGGCCTTCTCGACTGTTTCATATGCGAGCACTCCATTATCGATGGTCACCATCCATGGTTATTTCGAACATTGTCCAAACTGATTTTTGAGCCGTCAATCTGTTGCGTTTTTGTTTTTAAAATATCGAATTGGAATTTAAAGTCTTATGATGTCGAGCGTATTAAAGACCAATCTCATTGTCGAAGCGGACCAACCACAAACCTCCACCGAGGCGTGGGATCGTGTTCGTCGCCGTCTTCGTGCCGAACTTGGTGAAGATGTTTTTTCAAGCTGGTTTGGTCGGCTTGAGCTCGTTGAAATTGCTGGTGCGACTGTTTTTCTTTCGGTGCCAACGCGCTTTTTGAAGAGCTGGATTCAATCGCATTATATGGATCGGTTGCGCGCTTTATTGGTTGAAGAGTTCGAAGGTGTTTCAGATTTATCGCTCGCGGTAAGAGGCGCCTTAAGCAAGCCTGTGCAACGCCCTGCTGCTCCGCACATTGCAGAGCACGCGCCAACAGAGCGCAGCTTCCCGCAACACAATAAAGTCGAGACGCTTGTTGCGAACGAAGGCAAGTCCGTTTCGGAAAGCGACGCGCTGACCGGAGCGCCGTTGGATCGTCGTCTAACGTTTGCGAATTTCCTTGTCGGTAAATCGAATGCATTAGCCAATGCAGCTGCTGAACATATTGTTCAAAATCCGGCAGGTGCAGCGCCTCTTTATAATCCTCTTTACGTTCATGCGGGTGTTGGTCTTGGCAAGACCCATTTACTTCACGCCATTGCGCATGAAATGACGGCACAAGGCCGTCGCGTTATTTATCTGACCGCTGATCGTTTTATGTACGGGTTCGTGTCAGCGTTGAAGGCGCAGACGGCGCTCAATTTCAAAGAGCGGCTTCGGGGCATTGATCTTCTTGTGATCGACGATGTGCAATTTCTGCAAGGTAAATCGATCCAACAAGAATTCTGCCACACGCTTAATGCATTGATCGATGCCGGGCGTCAGATCGTCATCGCTGCTGATCGTCCCCCAACGGATTTGGAAAGCTTGGACGAACGCGTCAAATCGCGTTTGGCTGGTGGCTTGGTTGTTGAAATGGGACCGCTTGATGAAGGTCTGCGGGTCAAGATTATCGAAGCGCGAATTGCAAGCGCGCGGCAACATCAGCCGGGCTTTGATGTTAGCCCATCGGTCATCAGCTATGTTGCTAAAACAATCATTTCCAATGGCCGTGATCTAGACGGCGCCGTTAATCGGTTGCTCGCGCATTCGACGCTGACCGGTGGTACGATGACGGTAGAAGCGGCTGAAATTGCCATTCGTGATCTGGTTCGCACGCGTGAACCGCGCAAGGTCAAGATTGAAGACATTCAAAAGCTTGTCGCAACGCACTTTAATGTGAGCCGGGCGGATATTCTCTCCTCCCGTCGCTCCGCAAGCGTTGTAAAGCCGCGGCAGATTGCGATGTATCTCGCGAAGGTCTTGACGCTTCGCTCGCTGCCAGAAATCGGCCGCCGCTTCGGTGGTCGCGATCACACAACGGTGCTTCATGCGGTCCGCAAGATTGAGGGCGCCGTGAATGCCGATGTGATGTTGAAAGACGATGTCGAGCTCCTCAAGCGGATGCTGCAGGATTAATTCCCGTCGATTTCTGTGGAAGGAAGCGGTCAATTCCGCCTAGAACCGTGCGGGGGCTTGCCTATCGAAGGCGCCCTTGCCACAATTTTTGACCCTGTATGGGCGGATTCGATCAATCCAAAAGCCCATGCGTCCTATTATTTAAGCAAGGTAAGCGATGAAGGTCACTGTTGAGAGAGCAGCCCTGTTGCGTTCTTTGGGCCATGTTCACCGGGTGGTGGAACGTCGGAACACGATTCCGATCCTGTCCAATATCTTGATCCGCGCAGAAGATTCCTCCGTGCGCCTGAAAGCCACCGACCTCGATCTCGAGGTGACCGAGCGCTTTGCGGCTGATGTCGAGCAGGCGGGTGCAACCACCATCCCTGCTTACATGCTCTATGACATTATTCGTAAGCTGCCCGATGGTGCACAGGTCTCGCTTGAAATGAATGGCGATACCAACACCATGGTTATTCGCTCAGGCCGTTCGCGCTTTACGCTGCAAACGCTTCCTGACAGCGATTTTCCTGATCTTGCCGCAGGCGATATTGGCCATCAATTCACATTGCCATCGGCTGAATTGAAGCGGTTGATTGAAAAGACGCAATTTGCGATTTCGACAGAAGAAACGCGCTATTATTTGAACGGTATATATCTGCACACGATCGATGTGTTGGGCCATACGATGTTGCGCGCCGTTGCTACCGATGGTCACCGTTTGGCACGCGTTGAAACCGATGCACCGGAAGGTTCATCGGGCATGCCTGGCGTGATTGTTCCTCGCAAAGCCGTTAGCGAAATTCTTAAACTCGTTGAAAGCGGTTCGGAGACGGTGATGATCGAACTTTCGGCAACGAAAATTCGTCTCACCTTTGGCGAAGTAGTGCTCACGTCGAAGCTGATTGACGGTACCTTCCCGGATTATCAGCGCGTTATTCCGATGGCGAATGACAAGCTGCTAACGGTTGATAAAGCCGAGTTCACCTCCGCCGTTGACCGCGTATCGACGATTTCATCCGAGCGTAGCCGCGCGGTTAAGATGACCTTGGCCGATCATAAATTGACGCTTTCGGTTGTTAATCCTGACTCTGGCTCGGCGACGGAAGAAATTGAAGTCGATTACGATCAGGGCGCTTTGGAAATTGGTTTCAATGCGCGTTATCTTCTCGATATCTGCGCTGAGCTCGACAGCGACACAGCCTTCTTGAAACTTGCCGATTCTGGCTCACCAACTTTGGTGCAGGATCGTGAAGGGGCAAGCGCGCTGTATGTCTTAATGCCGATGCGCGTTTGACGAACCCGCATCTTACCCGATTGATCCTGCAGGACTTTCGGTCCTATCCAACGCTTGATTTACATCTTGCCGGTCGCATGATTGCCTTTACGGGCGAAAATGGCGCCGGCAAGACCAATTTACTTGAAGCCATTTCGCTCTTTTCATCGGGGCGCGGCTTAAGACGAGCAGACCTTACCGATATGGTGCGTGAGCATGGCACCGGCGCCTTCGCGGTTGCCGCGGAAGTCTCTGGCCCCTTTGACACCGTCAAGCTTGGCACCGGCTTAGAGCCACCCGGTGCGGATGGGTACGGCCCAAGAAAATATCGCATCAATGGTGAGCCCGCCTCGTCTGCGGCAGCCTTTAACGACTATCTCCGTTTGGTTTGGCTCACACCGGCTTTTGATGGGCTCTTTACTGGGTCAGCCGGTGATCGACGCCGCTTTCTCGATCGCTTGGTGCTTGCCATTGATCCGAGTCACGGCTCGCGGGTGAGCGCGCTTGAAAGGGCTCTCCGTTCACGCAATCGTATTTTGGAAGATAAAAGTAGCGATTCAAACTGGTTAAGCGCGGTTGAACGCGAAGTAGCCGAGACGGGCGTAGCAGTCGCTGCCGCACGGCGTGAAACCGTTGGTCAACTTGCCGGCCTCATCGCCAAAGAACGCGATGATACATCGCCTTTTCCTTGGGCCGATATTCAATTGGAAGGCACGATTGAAGCGGCCTTGGCGGATCAAGCCGCGGTTGACGTTGAAGACCTCTTTCGAAAACTGCTTCACACCAATCGCGCGCGAGACCGTGCGGCCGGACGGGCTACGATCGGTCCGCAAACATCGGATTTGATTGTTCGTCACGGACCAAAAGATGTGGTGGCCGAGCGCGCCTCAACCGGTGAGCAGAAAGCGTTGCTAATCGGCATTATCATCGCGCATGCGCGCCTTGTGGCGGCAACGAGTGGCATGGCGCCTATTGTCTTGCTGGATGAAGTAGCAGCCCATCTTGATCCGCGCCGGCGGGTTGCTTTGTTTAACACACTCTATGCGTTGGGCGCGCAGGTCTTTATGACCGGTGCCGATCGCGCGTTATTTTCGGACTTGCCGACGGGTGCAGAACTTTTTCACGTCACACCCGGTCAAGTAGAAGCAATCCTCTAATTTCATTTGATCACCAATCCCTGACTGGTTGGCAATTCGATCACATCATAGCCACGCTCGGCAAACCATCGCCATTCGGCATCGCGTTGCGCGCGGTAAGGCATATAGCCGTAATCATCGAGCACGATCACGCCGCCCGGTGATACACGCTCAAATAAAACCTCAAGCGCGCCAATTTCAGGTGCAACGCTGTTCATATCAATGTGTAAAAAAGCTATTTTTTCAGGCGAGCGCACATGCAGCATCTCAGGTATCGAACCTTTGATTACATGCGCCTTTGGGATCGATGAAAAGCGCTCAACGACTTCATCAAAAAGCTTTGGGCCCATATCGGGCATACGCGTGTGGTTACTCCCTTCTGGATATTCAAACAAATCATAAAGATAGAACGCACGACCTGACGCGTTAAAATTTATTGTATCGCAAATAATTCGAGCGGAAATTCCGCGATAGCAACCACACTCGACGAAATCACCTTCACGTCGCAGGCCATTGCGTGCAGCCCATGCAAGCACAGCCGTCCGCCAGATAATGCTTTTCTCAACATCCGTTGTGGCATGCGCAGCAATAGCGGCCATAAAAGGCTTATCAATCTGGAACGATAAATTTTTGCCATAGGTAATCAGATTATCGCCAGTAAAAATACCAGCCCGCCAATTAGCGCTAATCGAGTCAAAAACACCTTTTACACTCTTCGCAAAAGACTCACGATTGGCGACACCAAAGAAGGCCTGACCAAAATAATTTCCGAGATCACCCATTAATCGACCAAACCCTGCTCTTAGAACCGCCATTTCAATACATGACGAAACGTAAACTGATCTTTAAAGTTAGCAAGACCGATCCCGCGTGGCGATAAAAGGTAAGAATTTTAATTAAACAAAGCTGCCTTGTCGCTTGGCCGTACACATGCGATCAAGACGGCAATTCCAAAACGAAAGACGGATTCCTCATCTGCCATGACGCTTTACGGCCTTGCTATCTTTGCGCTTACCTATTTTGTTGCCGTTGCCACGCCAGGCCCCGGAATTGCGGCTGTTCTGGCGCGTGCATTGGCGAGGGGCTTGAAAGGTATGCCTGCGTTTATCGCGGGCTTTGTTTTAGGCGATCTTACGCTTTATGCCGCAGCGGCGGCTGGCTTTGCCGCTCTTGCGGGTGCCTATGCGCCTTTGTTTTTAGCGATTAAATGGGGCGGCGCGGCCTATCTGGTCTGGCTGTCGTACAGGCTATGGACGGCTCCGATTGAGCCGTCGATGGAAACATCATCGGCACAGGGATCGGATGCGCCTTTATCCTTGTTTCTAACCACCTATTCGCTGACGCTTGGCAATCCGAAGCCAATTCTGTTCTTCGTTGCCCTTCTGCCGTCCATTATCGATCTCGAAAATCTGACAGTTTTAGATTTTCTAACGGTCGCTTTGCTTATCGCGATGATCATTTCAGCCACACTAACCGGCTATGCGTTTGCAGCGGCGAAGGCGCGGCGATTATTTGTGAGTGTAACGGCACGCCGCAGGATTAACCGGATAACCGGTACTATCTTAGGCTTGGCAGCGGTGCTGATCGCTTTCAATTAAACAGTGAGGCCCTTATTGGCCTCGGCCCCTCAAAGAGGGTGGTACAGCTACCCCGGCTCGAACGGGGGACCTCTAGATCCACAATCTAGCGCTCTAACCAACTGAGCTATAGCTGCATATATCAAAAGCGGGCGGACCCTACGCCGGCCCGCCCGCTTTTTCAAGACCTTTAACCACACAGATTAACGACTTGTGCGTGCCGTCTCGACCGCATGGTCAATGGCTTTACGAACGGGCTCGGTGGCTTTCGACGCAATAGCCTGTGCCAAGGAGGACATTTCTTTGGCTTCGCCCAAGGTCCTTTGAACGCCGAGCCGCAATTCGGTAGATTGCAATTCGATCAAATCGGACAGCGTATGGGCCTTTGTCACCGCACGGAAATAATTGAAGGCCGCATGGGTTTGTGCCTCTACGGCTTCCGACATACGGAGCTGCAGCTCTTTAAGACCCGACTGCATGACCGCACCGCTGGCTTCTAAGCCTTGGGCTAGCTGCTGAGTCGCCTCTTGCGATTTGGCAAAAGCGGTCCGTGCCTGAGCAAGCGACTGTTCGGCAACGCCCCGGAACGCGTCGACGGGTGCCACAGATTTAGCGAACGACGTCGCCGCAGCTTTGATAGGCTTTTCAGCCTTAGGCGCTACCTTGGCCTTCACTGCCTTGCTGGCAGATGGCTTGGAAGCCGCTTTCTTGGGCTGCGTTACGGCCGCTTTAGGGGCAACCGCCACGCTCACGGGAGCGGATGGCATGGCCTTCTCGGCGGCTACGGGTTCGGTGGTTACCGGTGCTGGCTTTACAGGCGCTTTCGCGTCTTTTGCTGGCTTAGCAGGCACCTCTGCAGGTGCCGTTACGCTTGATTTACTTGGAACTCCAACTTCGGATGCCATTTGCCCCTCCTATTGGTGGTAAAAAAATCTCGCTGATGCTTATTTCGGTTTTGCTGCTGCTGCCGCTTTGCGGATTTCAGCCGCCGCACCTTCAACAGTAGCCTGTGTCGTTTCTGCGACTTTCTTAGCAGAAGCCTGCATGGTCGAGCCAAATTCGGTCATTTGCGTCTGGAGCGATGACACCTGCGTTTTTACAAATTCGGTCTGGATATGGACCACTTCCTGGATGTCTTTAGCGTGCAAAAGACGTTGGGCTAGGTCAAAAGCCGCAGCGACGTTCTGTTCCGCATAGCCCATCGCGCGCTTGGCTAAGTCGCGGGATTGGTGCTGAGCGGTCGTTGCCTGCGTATCTGCAGCTGCTACTGCCTTGTTTGCCGCGCCGATGAAACCGTCAAAAGCCGTCTTGGCCTGTTCTACGCTTTTTTCGGCCAAATCGCGCATTTCTGCAGGAATTTCGTAGCCAGAGTGTGATTTTGCCATGATGCCGTCCTTTTCAAAGTGGGGTGTATTACGTCGTGAATGAATTACTGCAGTGCAATATAATGCTGCACTGCACAATCGTCAATGGAGGGGGTCGTTAACGGTGTTTGATGGTTATTCGACCTTCGGGTGAGATTCGATTCGACGTGGAGATGACCAAACGATAAATATTTATCTGATCATTTTAGGAAATTTGTGAGAAGCCAAAGGGTTCCCAATCGAATGAGCGACGGCAAAGACATCCAGTCTGGTCGATCCAAGCATCCGAGCGCGTCTACAGGGCGCGTCCGGTTTGTTTGGCAGACCAATGCTGCCGGTCAGTTTCATTTTCCCGATGTCAACGAAGCGATTACCGGGCTTTATCGAACGCTTTCTGGCAAAATCTGGTCGCAAGATGACGTGATCGGTGACGCCCTTCAATCCCGCGAGACCTTTGTTGGCCTTGAGGCAACCCTCTCTTTGAATGGCATCGCCTCGGCTGAACTCACTTTATCCGGAACGCCCATCACGGATGCTGATCAGTCTTTTGAGGGGTATCGTGGGTTCGGATTTATTAAATCTTCGGCACCCGTAAAGGTCGCTCCGGTTATTGAGCCTGTTAAGCATAAACCCGTTGATGCGCCTTGGTCGACCTCGAATGGTCTGAGCGAAAGTGAACGAAACGCTTTCCGAGAAATTGCGCGCGCTTTAGGGGCGCATACCGCCGATCTGGAGCCTAAGCCAGCGATGACCGAGGCGCGTGAATGGCCCCCGATCGAGCCGATAATCCCCGCATCGCAAAGCCCAGTGCCTGAAAATGATCTGGCGGCGGATCGCCTCACTCTGGTCTTGGATCGCCTGCCGGTTGGCGTTTTGATCAGCCGTGGCGGCGTGCCCATCGTCATGAATCAGCCACTCTTGGACTGGCTCGGCTATGAGAGCGCCGATGCGTTTTTCGAGATGGGCGGCATTGATACCATGTTTGGCGGACGGGATCCGTCCCGCCGTGCCGTTGAAGATGACGGCGCTATGCTGTTACGCCGACGCGATGGCGACATGGTTGCGCTCGGGGTCAAATTACAAACCGTCCAATGGGACGATTTACCCGCCAGCATGATGATCTTTGAAAAGATCGCGTCGCCTCGCGAAGAATTTTTACCGTTTGACGACGAAACAGTCAGCATTGGTAACGGCGTTTCAGCGCAAGAACTCTCAGCCATTCTGGATACCGCGACCGATGGCGTGATCATTCTCGATTTTAATGGCCGTATCCTATCCATGAACCGTTCGGCCGAAGCGCTGTTCGGGATTGATACGATCGAGATTTCGGGTGAGCATTTCACAACGCTGCTTTCCGAGACGAGCCGTAACCGGGCGTTGGATTATCTTGAAGGCCTCAAAGATAATGGCGTCGCCAGCGTCTTGAACGATGGGCGCGAAGTGACCGGACAAACGCAGGATGGCGGACATATTCCGCTTTTCATGACGATGGGCCGGATCGGCACCTCGTCCGAGCCAAAATTCTGCGCCGTTTTACGCGATATCACCTCGTTTAAGCGGGCTGAGCGCGACTTTACGGAGGCAAGACGAGCGGCCGAGACGGCAAGCGCCAGAAAATCGGATTTTCTCGCCCGCATCAGCCATGAAATCCGCACCCCGCTTTCGGCCATTATCGGCTTTGCCGAAATTATGCATGACGAGCGCTTCGGTGTTTTGGGCAATACACGCTATCGCGATTATGTGCAGGATATTCTGAAATCGGGCGCGCATATGCTCGATCTCGTGAATGATTTGCTCGATCTGTCGAAAATCGAAGCCGGACGCGCCGACCTCACTTTCGTCGAAGTCGATGTCAACAGTTTGCTGCTTGAAACGGCCAATACGGTGCAAGAATCGGCCAATAAAGCGCGGATCATTTTACGGACGAGCTTGGCGTCGCATCTGCCGTCGATTGTGGCTGACGTGCGATCACTCACGCAGATCATGCTGAATATCCTCTCCAACGCCATCAAATTCACGCCCGAAGGTGGCCAAGTGATCGTTTCAACGACGCGCACACCGGATGGCGAGGTGGTTATCCGCGTCAAAGACACGGGCATCGGCATGTCGGAAACGGATATTGCAACGGCGTTAGAGCCGTTTCGACAGGTAACAACAACGCGCCGTGCAGGCGGCACGGGCCTGGGCCTGCCGCTGACAAAAGCGCTGATCGAAGCCAATCGTGCGTCCATGGCGATCAGAAGTGCCCGCCATTCGGGAACGATTGTGGAAATTACCTTTCCGCCAACACGGGTTTTGGCCGACCGCTAATCTGCCGCAGAATCCACACTTGCAAAATGTCAGGAAAACTCTGACATGGTAGGCATGTATCAACCTGCGGGAGCAAGCCGATGAGCATTCAATTTCCGATGCCCGACGAAGCCATTCTGGCGCGCCGCGATTCAATCATCGCGGGGCTTGTCCCTCTCGTGCCCGCAAGCTCGCTGATTACGACGGAAGACGAGCGCCGCGCGTTTGAAACCGATGCGTTAACCGCCTATCGCAAAATGCCGCTCGCCGTTGTGTTGCCGACAACTACCGAAGAGGTCGCCGCTGTGCTGCGCTTTTGCAATGAGCAAGGCGTGAAAGTTATTCCGCGCGGCGCAGGAACCTCGCTCGCCGGAGGTGCCATTCCGCAAGAAGACGCGATTGTCATCGGCGTAGGTAAAATGAACCGCGTGCTCGACATTAATTTTGGCGACCGGACGATGCGCGTGCAATCGGGCATTACCAATCTCGCGATCTCGGGCGAAGTGGCGCATAAAGGTTTCTTCTACGCGCCTGATCCTTCCTCGCAATTGGCCTGCACGATTGCCGGTAATATTGCGATGAATTCCGGTGGCGCGCATTGCTTGCGTTATGGCGTGACCACGAACAATATTTTGGGCGTCCGTATGGTGCTGATCGATGGCACCATCGTCGATATCGGCTCAGACGCCATGGATGCGGCGGGGCTTGATCTTTTAGGTCTTGTCATCGGTTCAGAAGGCCAGCTTGGTATTGTGACAGAGGCGACCGTTCGCATCCTGCCGATGGCTGAGGGTGCGCGTCCGGTGCTCTTCGGTTTCGATTCAAGCGAAGCCGCTGGCCGTGCAGTGGCCGCTATTATCGGCGCGGGCATTATTCCCGTTGCGATGGAGTTTATGGACAAGCCCGCGATTGAAATCTGCGAGGCCTTTGCCCATGCCGGTTATCCGTTAGACGCCGAAGCGCTTCTCATCATCGAAGTTGAAGGCTCCGATGTCGAGATGGATGCGACACTCGAAAAAATCGTCAAAATTGCCAAAGAACACGGCGTAAAAACCGTGAAAGAATCAAAATCTGCCATGGAAACAGCAGCGATTTGGAAGGGTCGTAAATCCGCTTTCGGTGCCACCGGTCGTATTGCGGATTATATCTGCATGGATGGCACGATCCCAACGGGACAATTGCCTTTGGTGCTGCGTCGCATTGACGAGATTGTGAAGAGCTATGGCTTGCGCGTCGCCAATGTGTTCCACGCGGGCGATGGCAATTTGCACCCGCTCATCCTCTATAATTGCAATGATGAGGAAGAGGCACATAAGGCCGAAGAAGCGGGCAATGATATTCTAAAACTCTGTGTTGAAGTCGGCGGATGCCTCACTGGCGAGCATGGCGTGGGTATTGAAAAACGCGACCTGATGCGCAAACAATTCACCGACATCGACTTAAACCAGCAAATGCGCGTGCGCGCGGTGTTTGATCCAGCTTGGTTGCTCAATCCGGCAAAGGTTTTTCCGCTTGATGGAAGACCTGCCTGATGAATGAACCCATATCTCTTTTCGCCGAAGATGATCTGATTGCTGCCGTTCAAAACGCCTATGCGGCCAAAACACCGCTTGTGATCGAAGGCGGTGGCACCAAGGCCGCTGTTGGTCGCCCCGTTCAAGCCGCGACCTCTTTATCAACCCGTGCGCTAACGGGCGTGACGCTTTACGAACCCTCAGAAATGGTGATCTCCGCGCTTGCCGGAACACCGCTCAAAGAAGTCGAGCGGCGATTGGCCGAAAAAGGCCAGATGCTCCCTTTTGAGCCTGCCGATTATCGCCCTTTGCTGGGCACGCAAGGCGAGCCAACGATGGGCGGGTTAACCGCGACCAATCTTTCAGGCCCGCGCCGTGTCGTGGCGGGCGCATGCCGCGATAGTCTCATCGGTGTGCGTCTCATCAATGGCAAAGGCGACGTCGTGAAATCCGGTGGACGTGTGATGAAAAACGTCACCGGGCTTGATCTTGTTAAATTGCTCTGCGGTTCCCATGGCACGTTGGGTGTTTTAACCGAGGTGACGTTCAAGGTTTTACCCCGTCCGGAAACGACAGTTACATTGGCGCTGCATGGGCTCGATGATGCCCGCGCGATTGAAGCCATGTCGATGGCCTTGGGTTCGCCGTTTGACATTACCGCTGCCGCTCATTTGCCCAACGGTGTTGAGCGCGTTTCAGCTACCGTGTTGCGGCTTGAAGGGTTCATCCCTTCGGTTGATTATCGGTTCAATCGGTTGAAAGATCTGCTCAAAGGTTTTGGCACCTGCGACCGTTTAGAAAATGATGCCTCAACCTCGCTTTGGAAAAAGGTGCGTGATGTCACCTGGCTTACCGAGCCGCGCGATCAAGCCGTTTGGAAAATTTCAATCGCACCTTCCAAGACACCGGCCCTGCTCGCGCAATTGAAATCCACTTTGAACTTCCGCCATCTGCTCGATTGGGGCGGCGGTCTCATCTGGCTGCAAACCTCGGCTGAGGGCGATGCCGGTGCAGCAATGATACGCGCGGCATTATCGGACACGGGCGGTCATGCCACGCTTGTCCGTGGTTCTGAAGTATTGCGCGCCAGCATCGACGTATTTGAACCGTTGAGCGCACCGCTGCAGGCGATTTCGTCTAATATCAAAGCAAGCTTCGACCCCGAACGTATTCTCAATCCGGGCCGCATGGCGGCACATCTTTAGGCAACTCACGATGCAAACCAGTTTCCTACCCGAAGCGCTTAAAGAACCGGCGATGCAGGCCTCGGAGAAAATCCTGCGCACCTGCGTGCATTGCGGCTTCTGCACCGCGACGTGCCCGACTTATGTTCTGCTCGGCGATGAACTCGATAGCCCGCGCGGGCGCATCTATATGATCAAGGACATGCTAGAGCGCGGCAAGCCCGCTTCCTCCGATGTGGTTAAACATGTCGATCGCTGCCTCTCCTGCCTCTCCTGCATGACGACCTGTCCTTCTGGCGTGCATTACATGCATCTTGTCGACCACGCGCGCGCGCATATCGAGGCGACCTATGAACGCCCCTTCGCCGATCGCGCGATGCGCGCTATATTGTCATCCATTCTGCCCTATCCGAACCGCTTCCGCGTCGCTTTAACCTTTGCAGCACTCGGCAAGCCTTTTGCGCCATTGATCCGCAAACTCCCCGGCATCGGCGCGCGGCTTTCTGCCATGCTCGCTTTAGCGCCTTGGTTTTTGCCTGGTAAATCACCTTATGAAGCACCGCAAAAGGTCGCTGCGGAAGGCGAGAAACGCGGCCGCGTTGCCATCCTTACCGGTTGCGCCCAACCTGTTCTGAACCCCGGCATTAACGAAGCGGCTATTCGTTTGCTGACTAGAATGGGCATCGAAATCGTGATTCCCAAAAACCAAACCTGCTGCGGCGCGCTTGTGCACCATATGGGCAAGGACGAGGCGAGCCACGCTTTCGCCAAACAGATGATCAGTGCTTGGATGGATGAGATCGAGGGCGAAGGACTGGACGCGATTGTGATCACCGCTTCAGGATGCGGCACGACGATCAAAGATTACGGCCATATGTTCCGCAATGATCCGGAATGGGCGGAGAAAGCCGCGAAGGTTGCAAGCCTTGCCAAAGACATCACCGAAGTGCTGACGCGTTTCACTTTGCCGCAAACCGCCATCGCCACGGGGCAAACGGTTGCTTATCATTCAGCCTGCTCGATGCAACACGGCCAGAAATTGAGCGATGAACCAAAGAAGCTTTTAAAGGCCGCTGGCTTTAATGTGAAAGACGTTCCCGAAGGCCATATTTGCTGCGGCTCGGCGGGTACCTACAATATGTTGCAACCCGAAATTTCCGGCCAGCTACGCGAGCGCAAAGTCCGCAATATTGAAAAGCTAAACCCCGACATCATCGCTACCGG
>CANGPL010000020.1 GCA_947455725.1 Hyphomicrobiales bacterium
AGACGGCGTGTGACGGCGAGCAAGAGTGCGTCACCACTGCTCAATCCCAGCGCTTCGTTTGTTTCGCGGAAGCGATCAAGATCAACGGCGACAACGGTAGGTCTGAGCGCTTCACCTTCGCGCATTAAAGCGAGCATGAGATCGATACGGTCGACCAGGAGACGGCGGTTAGGAAGGCCCGTGAGCGTGTCATGAATGGCATCATGCAGAAGACGTTCTTCCGTCATCCGCGTATCGGTCACATCCGAGAGCGTTCCCATGAGACGTAAGACAACGCCATCATCGCCGACAATCGGTCTCGCGCGCATACGGAACCAATGAAAATGCCCATCATTGGCACGTAGCCGCAGATCAAGCGAAAGACGCCCGCGACGTTGTTGACAGAAGCGATCAACGGCAGCGGTGAATAGATCACGATCAGAGGGGTGAAGATGATCGATAAAGTCCGATGGCATTCCGTCGAGATAGCCTTTGGAGTAGCCGAGAATGGCTTCCGCTTCATGGCCAACGCGAACGTGATCGCGCGCAATGTCCCAATCGAAAATAATATCACCAGCACCCGTCAGCGCGAGCGCTTTGCGCGATGCATCGGTGAGTTCTGCGCCTGCCAAGCCGCCGCCCGTGAAAGCATGCTGCATCACGGTGAAACCGATCAACATGATGATAAGAACAAGGCCGCCGATGAGGGACTGCGCGGCGAGATCACTCGTGACTTGCCCGATCAATGTGAAAGCAGCTGCCGTTACCCAGCCAAACAAGACGAGCCAAGTTGGTACCAATAAAACCGCACGGTCATAACCATGGGTTGCTAGATAGACGATGAGCAAAAATCCTGCAGCTGTAATGCCTGCAATTGAAATGCGCGCGAGACCGGCGGCGACGGCAGGATCAATCAAGGCGATGGTGACGAGACCGCCTAAAAAAAACAACCAGACGGTCGTGATGTGACGATAACGAATGCGCCAACGCTTTAAATCCAGATAGGCGAAGAGGAATACGAAGAGCGTTGAGGCGAGAACCGATTCAGCCAAAGCACGATAAAGCCGCTCACCTTCCGGCGTTGTTGAAAATACGGCTTCCATAAAGCCGAAATCAACCGCGACATAGGCAACAACCGCCCATGCGAGCAAGGCTGCCGATGGAAAAATAATCGTGCCGCGAATGAGCGAAAGAATGGTCAGGAATAAAGCGAGCAGGCCGATAATGCCGGTGATAATGCCGTGGTAGAAGGTGAGCCCGTTGGCTTTTTCTTTATAGGCATCCGGTGTCCATAAAGTGAGCTCGGGAAGCGCTATATTGGCGAGCTCGGCCACGAAAGTGACGGCGCCGCCGGGCTCTAGCGTAATTTGGAAAATATCGGCCTCGCCCGAGGGCTGGCGCTCGGGGCTCGTGCCTTGGCTTGAGGTGACGTTGGTTAAGCGACTTGCGCCGAGATCAGGCCAGATAATGCCCGAGCCAACGAGATGTTGATGCGGGGCGACCACCCAACGGGTGAGCGTTTCCGTGCCATCGTTTTTCAAAGCAAAGACGATCCAATCCGATTGGCTGCCCTCGTTTTTCGATTTGACCGCGATGCGCCGGACGATGCCGTCGGCTCCCGGAGCGGTTGAGATGAGGATTTCATCACCGGCGGAGCGGTGCGGATCAATAAAGGGGAGGAGATTGATCGCCTCGGCCTCGGGCGGCACGCGCACAACATCGACGGCAAACGCCATCCGGTTGCCAATGAGGCAAACGAACAGAAGCATCAGCACATAAATTAGTCGATGAACCTTCAATGCCGACACTTCCTGAGACCTGAACCTACTCTATAGCACGTCACTTAACGAGATAAAACGATGGGTTTCGCGTTACCGGCTGATCGGTTTTGCCTCAGAATTGGCAAATTCGGGGCCTTTATCCGCTTTAAGACGCGCGTAAATGATGTGATCTTCCCATATTCCGGCAATGCAGAGATATTCCCGCGCATAGCCTTCGCGGATGAAATTATTGTTTTCGAGCACGCGGATTGAGGCGGTGTTGCGCGGCACGCATCCGGCTTCGATCCGTCGAAAGCCCAAAGGCCCGAAGGCCTGACGAAGCGCCAAAGGCACGGCGTGGGTCATGATGCCTTTGCCGGAATGGCGCTGCCCCATCCAATAGCCCATCATCGCACTTTGGGCGACACCGCGCCGCACATGGCCAAAGCTGATGCCGCCCAAAAGTGCGCCTGTCGTTTCTTCAAAGATGAAATAAGGATGCAGAAAATCAGGGTCGGTATCGTTGAAATAGCGGCGGCGATAGGCGCTACGGGTTAGATCATCGTCCGCCCATTTGGGCTCCCAAGGCACGAGAAAGCCGCGGCTTTCGGAGCGGAGCGCGGCCCAAGCCGGAAAGTCATCCATGGTTGGTGGGCGGATCATCAAGCCCGACCCCCGCTCGGTGCCTTTTTTGTCGGGATTGGTGAAACGATCAAACAGTCCCATCGCGGCACTCGCTATCAGGAATGGATCGCGGACGGCGCGCCAATGCGGGAGGCGATGGCATCAAACGGTATCAGCTTTTTGATCGGACCGATGGCGGCCACCGTTGGCGTCGCCGAGAGGAGCGCTTTGGCGACACGGCTCACATCATCGACGGTAATGGCGTCGATGGCATTGATGATTTCGAGCCGCGGCATCACGCGTCCATAAGCGAGCATATGGCGGGCCATTTGCTCGGCGCGGCGGCCGGGCGATTCGAGCGCGGTAAGCAGCGACATTTTCATCTGCGCTTTGGCGCGCGCCACTTCACTTTCGGTAGGGGAGGCGGCAGCGGCGACGAGCGTGTCTAAAACGACCGGTGCGTAATCGGTAAGCTGCGCGTCGCCGGTTCCACCATAAACCGCAAAGACGCCTGAATCGGAAAACGGCGAGAAGAAGGAATAGACCTCATAGCAAAGCCCGCGCTTTTCGCGCACTTCTTGGAAGAGACGCGAGGACATGCCGCCGCCAAGCAGGTTTGAAAAAACATGCATCGCGTAATGATCCGGATCATTCCAGCCAATGCCTTTAAAGCCAAACACGATATGCGATTGTTCAAGCTTGCGCTGGCGGCGTTGTTCGCCGCCCCGATAGGTGGCCGGTTCCGCTTGTGGCGCGACGGTTTGGCCAAAAGAGTCGAAGCGTTTGTTGACGTCTTCGACAATCTGCTCGTGCTCAACGGCACCGGCGGCGGAAACAACCATAGACGGCGTGCGATAGGTGCGGTCCATAAAGCCGCGCATCGAGGCGCGGTTTTGGGCTTTGACGGTTTTGGGCGTGCCGAGAATGCGACGACCAATCGGCGCGCCGGCATAGGCGGTTTCCATGAACATATCGAAGACAACCTCATCGGGCGTGTCTTCATAGGAACCGATCTCTTGCAGGATGACGCCCTTCTCGCGTTTTAATTCAACCGGATCGAACGAAGGGTCGGTTAAAATATCGGCCAAGATGTCGAGGGCGAGGCCTGAATCGTGCCCGAGCACGCGCGAATAATAGGCGGTGTATTCGGTGTTGGTTTCGGCGTTGACTTCCCCACCAACGGCCTCGATTTCCTCTGCAATCTGCAACGCGCTGCGGCGGCTGGTGCCCTTGAACGCCATATGTTCGAGAAGATGCGCAAGGCCTTGTTCTTCGGCGTGCTCATGGCGCGAACCTGCGCCGCTCCACACACCCAGCGCTGTGGTGGCCAAGCTTGGCATATGCTCGGTTACGACGCGCAATCCGTTGGGGAGCGTTGTGATGCGAACCGCTTCCCGGCGATCAACTTCCGACACGCTAAGCGTCTCCTTTGGCAGCGCGAACATGCGCTTTGATAAACTCTTCGACCGTTTTTTGGTCATTCGCAAGACGCGTAAAGCGTTCGGTGCGTTCCAGCAAATCAGAAAGATGCGGTGGCAAAGCGGGACGAATGCCGGTTGCGTGCTCCACCGCATCGGGGAATTTCGCAGGATGCGCTGTGCCTAAAACAACCATTGGTGTTTCTTTGTCTTTGGCGAGTTCTTGACGGGCCGCGACAACACCGATTGCGGTATGCGGATCAAGCAAATAGGAGCTCGTGTTCCAAACCGATTTCATCTCGGCATCAACCGCTGCTTCTGTCGCAGCGATGCCTGAGAAATCACGACGCAGCGTGGTGAGTGCGTCTGGTGCAATGGTGAAGGCTTTGGATTGGGTCAGTTGCGCCATAAGTGAACGAATGGCGGCAGGATCACGACCATGCGCTTCATAGAGCATGCGCTCGAAATTTGATGAGATTTGAATATCCATCGAGGGCGAGGTCGTTGCCTTCACGCCCGTCATTTCATAACGGCCAGACGCCATCGCGCGCGCGAGAATATCATTATCATTCGTGGCGATGGTGAGGAGCTTGATGGGCAGCCCCATTTGCTTGGCGACCCAGCCTGCGAGAATATCGCCAAAATTGCCGGTTGGTACCGAGAAGGACACTTCGCGATGCGGGCTGCCTAAGGAAACGGCGGCGGTGAAATAATAAACGATCTGCGCCACGATGCGCGCCCAATTGATCGAGTTGACGCCGGAGAGGCCCAATTGATCGCGGAAGGCGTGGTGGTTGAACATGGCTTTGACGAGCGCCTGGCAATCATCAAAGGTGCCATCAATCGCGACCGCATGGACATTATCGGCATTGACCGTGGTCATTTGGCGGCGTTGCACTTCGCTAACGCGGCCATCGGGGAATAAGATCACCATGTCGACGCGCTTTAAGCCTTTAAACGCGTCGATTGCCGCGCCACCCGTATCGCCGGATGTTGCACCGACAATCGTAGCGCGTTGCCCGCGTTGTTCGAGCACGTGATCCATTAAGCGGCCAAGCAATTGCATGGCGACGTCTTTGAAGGCGAGCGTTGGGCCGTGGAACAGTTCAAGCACGAAGAGATTATCGCCAAGTTGCACAAGCGGGCAAACGGCCTCGTGCCGGAACGTGCCATAGGCTTCGCGGATCATGGTGCTGAAGGCGGTCTTGTCGATGTCGTCGGCAAAATGGCCGATAATGGTTTCGGCGACTTCCGCATAGGTGCGGCCCGAGAGGGCGGCAATGTCGCTATGGGTTAGTTTAGGAAAGGTGGTTGGCCAATAAAGCCCGCCATCGCGCGCGAGACCGGCGAGAAGCGCGTCCGAAAAGCCAAGTTCTGGCGCTTCGCCGCGGGTGGAGACGTGGAGCATGCGGGACTTGGTCACGGTCGGGCGTTCCTCACTCAGGGATCTCGATGTAGTCGGTTCGTGGCGAATACGAAAAACACACCCGCAAGGCCAAGTGCAAGCGCAAACCACGTGATGGCGTATTGCAAATGGTTATTGACCAATGCCACGACGGTATGCCCGCCCTCGGGCCATTGGCCTGACGGGCCTGATTTATCCGCATCCACGATGAAAGGTGCTGCCTGCTCAATCTGACGCGCGTGTGCGATGCTGAGCGGATCGATTGTAAAAAAGAGGTTTTTGGCGGGTTCATCCTCGGGGGTGAAACTGCCCTTCTTTTCAGGCGCGCGCATAAGGCCTGTCAGCGTGACGGTGCCTTGGATCAGGCCTTCGGGACGCTTTGACTGATCGCGTAATTCCTGCGGAACAAAGCCGCGATTGACGATGATGGTGGAGCCATCGGCCAAGACAAACGGGGTTAGTGCGAAAAAGCCTTCGCGTGTATCGCCGCGATTGCCGACCGAAATGAAGCCGAACACGAGCGCTTCTTTATCGTGCTGGAATTGGCCGGTGAGCGAGACGCGGCGGTAATCATAATCCGCAGGTTTTAGCGCCGCCCATTCGGATGAAGAGGGCACGAGGACAGGAGGCGCGGAGAGCGAGGCTTCGATTTGGGCTGTTTGCTGGTCCTTCTCGGCAAGGCGTATGAGCTGCCAGGTGCCAAGACCGATCAGCACAATCAGCGCCAATACCGTTAAAAG
Source organism: Hyphomicrobiales bacterium (assembly GCA_947455725.1). Classification (GTDB taxonomy): domain Bacteria; phylum Pseudomonadota; class Alphaproteobacteria; order Rhizobiales; family Beijerinckiaceae; genus CAIUPE01. The sequence continues at coordinate 5,927 of CANGPL010000020.1, forward strand.
CCCCGGCAGAATGAGCGAGCGTATAGAAGGTGAAAGCGTCATTTTTCTAAGGTGCCTTGTTCGGCCTTGTGACGGAATTGGGAGGCAATGAGCACGCCTTTGAACGGGCGGATCAAACCGAGGCTGACAATGGCCATGAGCGGCAAAAAGATTGCGGCCAACACCAACAAAGGCGGCTCGTAATAGGCATCGGTGAGTAAGGCGGCACCAACGACGATGAAGCCTGCAATCAGCATGATGAAAATCGCCGGTCCATCGGCTGAGTCGGCGAAGGAATAATCAAGACCGCACACCTCGCAGGACGGGGCCAACGCGATAAAGCCTGAAAAGAGACGGCCCTCGCCGCAGCGGGGGCAACGCCCGCGAAGGCCTGCCATTAATCCGGCACCTTCAGGCGAGTAGGTTGGTAATGGCATAAGACTACACCTTCCAAACAAAAAGGGCGGCCGGAGCCGCCCCTTTCGAACCCTGTTATTCGATCAGTGCGGCAGCGCAGCTGCACCCCAATGCGATCCCCAAAGATAGATCGACACGAAGAGGAACATCCACACCACGTCAACGAAGTGCCAGTACCAAGCGGCAAATTCGAAGCCCAAATGCTGCTTTGGCGTGAAGTCGCCATTATAGACGCGCAGCAAGCAAACGGCGAGGAAGATCGTGCCGACAATGACGTGGAAGCCATGGAAGCCCGTCGCCATGAAGAAGGTCGCGCCGTATATATTACCAGCGAAGCCGAAGGCGGCGTGGGTGTATTCGTAAGCCTGAACGCCGGTGAAGCAGACGGCGAGAATAACCGTTAGCCAGAGCGCTTGCTTTACGCCGTCGCGATCATTGTGCAGCAAGGCATGATGCGCCCAAGTGACGGTGGTTGACGAAGTTAGCAAGAGAAGCGTGTTGATGAGCGGAAAGTGCCATGGATCGAGCACTTCGACGCCATGCGGAGGCCAATGGCCGCCTGTGAATTCGAAGCGAAGGAAAGATTTGGCTTCATCTGCGTAGATGCTTGAGTCAAAGAAGGCCCAGAACCATGCGACGAAGAACATCACTTCCGAGGCGATGAACATGATCATGCCGTAGCGGTGATGCATTTGCACCACGCGGGTATGATCGCCGCGAACTTGCGCTTCCTTGATCACGTCAGACCACCAAGCCGCCATGGTGTACAAGACGCCGAGCAAACCGAGACCAAAGAGAACAGGGCCAGCCTTGAGGCCGCCAATGGCGAGACCCTTCATGCTCATGATCGCACCAACTGCCATGATGAAGGCGGTGAGCGAGCCGACAAATGGCCATGGGCTCGGGTCTACAATGTGGTAATCGTGATTTTTGGCGTGGGCGTCGGCCATGGTCTTCAGGTCTCCATCTGGGCTGATCTCGTCAGATCAGTTTATTGGGTCGTTACAATTGCGGTTTAGCCTGTCCTGTCAACTCTGCAACCGGCTTTTTTGCGGCCTTTGCAGGGAAGAAAGTATAAGAAAGCGTGATTTCATCCAGTTTAGCGAGGTCATGTTCCTTCACAATAGCCGGATCAACAAAAAAGACGACCGGCACATCGAGGCTTTCGCCCGGTTTCAGCTTCAAATCGCTAAAGCAGAAACATTGAAGTTTATTGAAATAGGAACCGGCGAGATCGGGCTGAACATTATAGGTAGCGACGCCCACCGAGTCGGATGTTCCATGATTCTCGACATGGTAGAAAACGGTGGCCGTTTCGCCGATTTTCATCGAAATTACCGGCTTTTCAGGCTGGAATTTCCAGTTCAGGCCGTTTGAGACATTCGCGTCGAGGCGGATCTTGATCGTGCGATCAAGCACGGAGTCAGCACCCGATGTGGCGACTTGCGTGGTGCCACCATAGCCTGTCACCTTGCAGAAGAGGCGGTAGAGCGGGGAGGCGGCGTAGGCGGCACCTACCATCAAACCAATCGCAGCCACGCAAGCCACGCGTGTGGCGCGGTTGCGATTGTTCGTCGATGGTAAAGCGGGCTGTGTCATCGGTTTAGAGTTCCCGATTCCAGACATTGCCGCCAAGCTTGGCAATGGTGACGATGAAAAACAGGATTACAAGAGCGCCCAGTAAGAGGCCGAGCGCCTTGGAGCGCGATTTTTGCCGCGCGAGATCCTCGGGCGATAGCTTCGGCACTTCAGGATAGGGCTGCTCGTTCATATGAGGTTCCTCCAAGGAATGAACGGAACGACTTCTTCCAAGAGAAGCGCGCCGAACAGCACGAACAGATAAAGAATGGACGTACCAAACAAACGGTACGAGGCTTTGCGCGCGGCATCGCCTTCGAGCTTGCGGCTCAGATCATAAGCGAGCCAGATCATGATGCCGCCGAACACCGCCGAGATGACGAGATAGACAAGGCTCGTAAAGCCGAACAAAGCCGGTGCCATACCAACGGGGGCGAGCAAGATCGAATAAATCAGGATTTGACGGCGGGTTGCGACTTCGCCCGCAACGACAGGCAACATCGGCACACCGGCGCGCGCGTAATCTTTGCTTTTGACGAGCGCTAGCGCCCAGAAATGGGGCGGCGTCCAGACGAAGATGATCAGAAATTGCAGGAAGGTTTCCAGATTAACCGACCCTGTGACGGCCATATAGCCGATCATCGGAGGAAATGATCCGGCAGCACCGCCGATGACGATGTTCTGCGCCGTCCAATGCTTGAGCCACATTGTGTAAATGACGACGTAGAAGAAAATGGTGAAAGCTAAAAAGCCCGCTACATACCAATTGCTGATCAGGCCCAAAAACAGCACCGAGCCGATGGATAAGGTCATGCCAAAGGCGAGCGCTTCGCCCGGTGCGATGGCGCCCGATGGAATAGGGCGCTTCGAGGTGCGCTCCATCAGGCTGTCGATGGTCGCGTCATACCACATGTTCAGGCAGCCCGAGGCACCGGCGCCGATGGCGATGGCCAGGATGCTCGCAAAGCCGATGACGGGATTGATGTGCTCATGCGCGGTCAGCATACCAACCAGCGCCGTGAAGATGACGAGCTGCATGACCCGTGGCTTCAAAAGCTCGTAATAATCGCGCGCTGTCCCTCGCGATACAAGCGGACGAGACGCTTCGTCGATGAGGCTGTCTGTTGCGAGCGACATAGTGGAGCAAACTCCTGAGGGGTCAAAATGGATGAACGACCGGGAATGCCGGTCGTTCACTCAATTTTTGGTTTCCTGCCCGAACCGAATGATACGGGCAGGATGGATCTTAGTGATCGCCGCCCGAGATGCGGGGCAGGGTTTCAAACTGATGGTATGGAGGAGGCGAGGTCAGCGTCCATTCCAGCGTGGTCGCACCTTCACCCCATGGGCTGTTAGCGGCACGAACAGGGCTCGTGAAGGCCTTGAAGATGCCATAGAAGAAGATCAACAGACCAAAGGCGAAGATGTAGGAGCCAATGGACGAGATCTTGTTCCAGCCTGCGAAGGCTTCTGGATAATCCACATAGTGACGTGGCATGCCGGCAAGACCCGTGAAGTGCATCGGGAAGAACAGCACGTTCGCGCCGATGAATGCTACCCAGAAATGCAGCTTGCCAATCGCTTCAGGAATGATGCGGCCGCTCATCTTCGGGAACCAGTAGTACCAAGCGGCGAAGATGGAGAACACAGCACCCAGCGACAACACGTAGTGGAAGTGGGCCACGACGTAATAGGTGTTGTGCAGGTTACGATCGAGACCAGCGTTCGAAAGCACAACGCCCGTAACGCCACCAACCGTGAAGAGGAAGATGAAGCCGACCGCCCAGTGCATCGCAGCCGAGAAGCGGATCGAGCCGCCCCACATCGTTGCAATCCACGAGAAGATCTTCACGCCCGTTGGCACGGCGATCACCATCGTGGCGAACACGAAGTAACGCTGCGTGTTGAGCGCCAAGCCTGCGGTATACATGTGGTGAGCCCACACGATAAAGCCGACAGCGCCGATCGCGACCATGGCGTAGGCCATGCCGAGATAGCCGAAAATGGGCTTCTTCGAGAAGGTCGAAATGATGTGGCTGACAATGCCGAAGCCCGGCAGAATCATGATGTACACTTCAGGGTGACCGAAGAACCAGAAGAGGTGCTGGTAGAGGATCGGGTCGCCACCATTCGTTGGATCGAAGAACGAGGTGCCGAAGTTGCGATCGGTCAGAAGCATCGTGATCGCGCCGGCGAGAACCGGGAGCGACAGAAGGAGCAAGAAGGCGGTAACAAGAAGCGCCCAAGCAAAGAGCGGCATCTTGTGCATCGTCATGCCCGGTGCGCGCATGTTCAAGATCGTGGTGATGAAGTTGATCGCACCAAGGATAGAGGAAGCGCCCGCCAAATGTAGCGAGAGAATGCCGAAATCAAGCGCTGGGCCGGGATGGCCTGCAACCGAGAGCGGCGGATAGACAGTCCAGCCGCCGCCGAAGCCGTTCGAGCCCGGAGCACCTTCAACGAAAAGCGAAATCAGGAGCAGCGAGAGCGAGGCGGGCAAGAGCCAGAAGGAAATATTGTTCATGCGCGGGAACGCCATATCCGGCGCACCGATCATCAATGGCACGAACCAGTTGCCGTAACCGCCGATGACGGCGGGCATGACGACGAAGAACACCATGATGAGACCATGGCCCGTGACGAACACGTTATAGGTCTGTGGGTTCGAGAAATATTGCAGGCCCGGCTCGGCGAGCTCAAGGCGCATCATGATCGACAAGAAGCCGCCTACCAATCCGGCGGCAATCGCGAAGATCAGATACATTGTGCCGATGTCTTTGTGGTTGGTCGACATGACCCAACGACGCCATCCGGTTGGATGATCGGCGTGAGCGTCGTGACCGTGAGCGTGATCAGCTGCTGCGTTTGCCATTTTATCTGTTCCCAAGCTTACTTAAATCCTTTGAAATGGCCCGGATTTGGGCCATTCCGCGATTTTTTCTTCGTTATTCTGCTGCGACCTGAACGGGCTTAGCGTCGTTCTCGGCATATTTCTTTTTCGCATCTACAAGCCATGCAGCGTATTTCTCAGGGCTCACAATGCGAACGGCGATTGGCATGAAGGCGTGGTTAGCCCCGCAGAGACGCGAGCACTGGCCGTAATAAAGGCCTTCAACATCGGTCTTGAACCAAGTCTGGTTCAACCGGCCGGGGACCGCATCCATACGAACGCCAAACGATGGAATGGCGAAATTGTGAATGACGTCTTGGCCGACCACTTGAACAACCACGGTTTTGCCCGCCGGCAACACCAATTCATTGTCGACGGCGAGAAGGTTTGGCTGATTCGCCTTCTTCGCGCCTTCAGGATCGAGCATATAGCTGTCATAGCCGAAGCCGCCGCCCTGATCCTGCGGATATTCGTAAGACCAATACCACTGATGACCGACCGCCTTAACGGTGATGTCGGCCTTTGGAAGCTCGACCTGCATCTTTAAAAGGCGGAACGAAGGGATCGAAATGCCGACGAGGATGAGGGCGGGGATCAGCGTCCAGGCGATTTCGAGGCCGGTGTGATGCGTCGTCCTCGATGGGACCGGATTGGACTTCTCATTGAAGCGCACAATTACAATGATCAGCAAAGCCAGCACAAACAGTGAGATCAAAGCGATGACGATGTTCACGCCATCATGCATGGCGTTGAGGAAGATCGCCGATTCTGTCACTGGCGTTTGCATTCCCACCTGCCAGGGCGAAGGTTGTCCGGTACCGGCAAAAGCCTCGCTTGCAAGGCCGGCTGTGAGCGCGGCGAGCGCCGCAGCACCATTTCTCCAACGGATCATGATCGTCTCTTCTCCTTGAACACACCTTCGGGCCGTGGCACCCCTCAATCCCGGCTGAGCAGGGATTGGATGGGCGCAGTCCGGAACACACCGGTAGCAAAGCCCTAATTCTGCCCTCAAAAATCACAAAGACGCTCGAAGTGCAACGTGTCTTAAGGGATAAAATGGTATTTTTAACCCGCGACATGCTGTCTTGCGACAAATAAGGTTACCCGAAACTTGGCGGAAGGTTTGACAGGGGCGCCTGCCTCGACATAGTTCTCGCTTTAGCGTGCGATACCATCCGGAGAGCTCTCAAATGCCTGTTTTCGCCCAGATAAGGGGTCGTCTGAGCGTTATTGCGGCTTTTATGCTCCTTTTGGCCTTCGGTTTTGCGGAACCTGCGGGCGCTGCCTTCGACCCTGCGGTTAAAGGGGTGTATGGCGATTGGGCGCTACGCTGCGAAAGCAATGCGCAAGCGGCAGGCGAGCAATGCGTTCTTGTTCAGAACGTCTCGGCGGAAGACCGGCCAACCCTGCAAATGGTGGTTATTGTGCTCAAAAACCCCGCTGGCGGCTATATATTGCGGGTTGTGGTGCCGCTTGGCGTTATTTTGCCGTCGGGGCTTGGGCTTAAAATTGACCGGGTGGATATTGGCCGGACGGGCTTTATGCGGTGTCTCACCAATGGGTGCTTGGCGGAAGTCGTGATGGATGACGCGCTTGTTAACCGGTTCAGTACCGGTGACACGGCGCTTTTTATCGTCTTTCCAGCACCCGATGATGGCGTCGGTATTCCGATCAAGCTTACGGGTTTTGCCAATGGCTTAGCCAAATTGCCATAATTGGATTATAGCTTCGACCAAACTCGTTTAGAGGGAGCCAAAACATGCGAAAGAGATGGAATGAGCCTTTGCGGGCTGTGTGCGTGCTTGTACCTCTGACTTTATCCTTGACCGCCTGCATTAGCGGAGGCGCCTCGCAAGGGCAGGCCCCTGCCGGTTCTGGTATGTTTTCGGGCATTTTTGGCCAAGCGCCTGCGCCGGCCCCCGTTGTAGCCGCAGCTGCTGCGCCATCCGTACCGGAAGCCGAGTGCCCGCAGGTGGAGATCCGCGAGGGGGGAGCCAATTTCCGGCAGGGTGACCCTAAAGCGGTGAAAATCCAATTCACGATCAAGAATGTGGCGCGCGAATGCGTCGCGGCGGGTGATTCGGTTGTGTTTAAAGTCGGCATCGAAGGTTTGGCTTTGATTGGAAGCGGCGGAAAGCCGGGCCCCGCTTCCGCGCCAATGACGATTATCGTGACGCGTGGCAATAAAACCGTTGTTACGCGAGCTACGACGGCAAAAGTTGTTATTCCGCCGGATGAGGGGCAGGCCTTGTTCCGGATCATCGAAGACGGGATCAAGGTCCCGCCGGGTGTGGGCGATGTGGCAGTGACGGTTGGGTTTAAGGGGTAAAGCCTTTCGCCACCGCTTGACATGTCAACGATGGGGCGTAATCTATTGACCGTCGAATGATCCTCGCGGAAGAAGTCGGCGTCGGGCGTGAGCCTGGCTAGCTGGTGCCGAAGGCGCAACCGCCCCGGAAACGCTCAGGCAAAAGGACCGCGAGGAGCTGGCACTCTGGAAAGTGGATGAACCTTGAACGGTTGATCCCACCGAAGGGCGTAACCCTTGGAGTCTGAAGGCTCCGGCGGGAAATCTCTCAGGTTATAGGACAGAGGGGGCGTTGCACGGATCGCTAAGGTCCGGATGCGACGTCGTCTATGTCCGGAGCACCTGATGAGCGAGCCTCAAACTGATACGACCCCTCTTCGTCGCACCCCTTTGCACGATCGCCATGTGAGCCTTGGCGCGCGCATGGTGGGCTTTGCCGGTTATGATATGCCGGTGCAATATAAAGAGGGAATTTTAGCCGAGCATCAATGGACGCGGACGCATGCGGGTCTGTTTGATGTTTCGCATATGGGCCAATGTTTTCTGATTGGCCGCGATCATGAAACAGTGGCGCGGGCGCTTGAAGCGCTAATCCCTGCCGATATTGTGAATCTCAAACCCGGCCAGCAGCGCTACTCGCAATTTCTCAATGAAGACGGCGGCGTGCTCGACGACATTATGGTGACGCGTTCGGCTGATCCGGATGAGGACGGCACCTTAATGGTGGTCGTAAATGCCGGATGCAAGGACGCCGATTTTGCGCATCTTAAAGCGCATTTGCCTTCTCCTATTAAACTGCTGATTGCCGAGCATCGCGCCTTGCTCGCGTTGCAGGGGCCTGAGGCTGCAATGGTGTTATCACGGCACTGTAAGGACGCGGATCAGATGGCGTTTATGACGGGTGCATCGACTTTGTTTGATGCGATTCCGGTTCATATTTCGCGCTCGGGTTATTCGGGTGAAGACGGGTATGAAATTTCAGTTCGCGCCGACAAAGTAGCGATTATTTTTGAACGTCTTTTAGCGCATTCGGAAGTCAAGCCGATTGGATTGGGCGCACGTGATTCGCTGCGTCTTGAAGCGGGCTTGTGCCTTTATGGCCATGAGCTGGATGTGACGACCTCACCCGTTGAAGCAGCCATTCAATGGTCCATTCAAAAGCGCCGTCGTGAAGAAGGTGGCTTCCCGGGTTTTGAGCGGATCAGCCGTGAATTAAAAGAAGGACCATCGCGTAAGCGTGTTGGCCTGTTACCCGAAGGCCGAGCACCCGCGCGTGAGGGCACGGAAATTACGACGGAAGCCGGTGAGAAAATCGGCCTTGTTACGTCAGGCGGTTTTGGCCCGACACTCAATGGGCCATGCGCGATGGGATATGTTGATACCGCCAATTCGGCCATTGGTACGAAAGTTCATTTGATGGTGCGTGGCAATGCGATGCCCGCTTCCATTGTTGCGATGCCGTTTGTGCCGCATCGCTTTCATCGCAGCTAACTCGATCATAAGAAACGAAAGGAACACCAGATGGGCGAGATAAAATATACCAAGGATCATGAATATATTCGTGTTGAGGGGGATGTCGCGGTCGTCGGTATTTCCGACTATGCGCAGAGCCAATTAGGCGATGTCGTGTTTGTCGAATTACCGAAGCTTGGCAAAGCGCTTTCAAAGGGCGATGAAGCCGCTGTTGTTGAAAGCGTGAAGGCGGCGAGCGAAGTCTATGCGCCGGTCTCGGGCGAAGTCACTGAGATTAATTCCGGCCTTGAAGCGCAGCCAGGCGCTATTAATGAAGATCCCGAAGGAACGGGTTGGTTCATGAAAGTGAAGCTTGCCGATCCATCCGAATTGGCGGGCTTGATGAATGAGGCCGATTACAAGGCCTACCTCGCTTCAATTCACTGATTTCATTTCCGGAGTACACGCTATGCGTTATCTGCCGCTTACGCCTGATGATCGCGCGGGTATGTTGGCTAAAATTGGCGTTGATCATATCGACGCGCTTTTTGCCGACATCCCATCGGATAGGCTTTTAAAACATCTTCCCACTCTACCGCTGCATAAAGGCGAGATCGAAGTTGAACGTGTGATGGGACGCATGGCGTCGCGCAATGTCTCAGCTTCGTCAGTCCCGTTTTTTGTCGGCGCCGGTGCTTATAAACATCATGTCCCTGCAACGGTAGATCATTTGATTCAACGTTCGGAATTTTTAACGAGTTATACGCCCTATCAGCCGGAAATTGCGCAAGGGACGTTGCAATATTTGTTTGAATTCCAGACCCAAGTTGCAGCCTTAACCGGCATGGATGTGGCCAATGCGTCGATGTATGATGGCTCAACCGGATGCGGTGAAGCGGTGCTGATGGCGCATCGCATTACAAAGCGTAACAAGGCTGTTCTTTCCGGTGGGTTGCATCCGCATTATGCGGATGTCGTGCATACGCTCTCGCAGATGGCGGAAGCCGAATGTGTGACGCTTGCCCCTGATGTTTCAGGCCGTGAAGACATTTTGAGCCAGATTGATGGCACCGTTTCTTGCGTTGTCGTTCAAACGCCTGACTTTTTTGGTAATCTCCGTGATCTTCGCGCAATTGCCGATAAATGCCATGCCAATGGCGCTTTGCTGATTGCGGTCTTTACCGAAGTAATGTCGCTTGGCTTGATCACGCCGCCCGGTGAAATGGGCGCTGATATTGTGGTGGGTGAAGGCCAATCGATTGGCAACGCGTTGAATTTTGGCGGGCCTTATGTCGGACTCTTTGCAACGAAATCGCAATATGTTCGACAAATGCCGGGACGGCTTTGCGGCGAGACGGTGGATGCCGACGGTACGCGCGGCTTTGTGCTGACTTTATCTACGCGCGAGCAGCATATTCGGCGCGATAAAGCGACCTCGAATATCTGCACCAATTCAGGGCTCTGCACGTTGGCGTTTACAATCCATATGTCTTTGCTGGGGCAGACGGGATTAAAGCGCGTGGCCGAGATCAACCATGCCAATGCGGTGATGTTGGCGGATGAATTAGACACCATTAAGGGCGTGTCGGTTTTAAATCAAAGCTTCTTCAATGAATTCGCCGTCCGGTTGCCCGGCAATGCGAGCCATAGTGTTGAGCAGTTGGCGGCGCGTCACATCATGGCGGGTGTACCGGTATCGCGTTTGTTGCCCGATGCCGGACTCGATGATGTGCTGCTTGTGGCCAATACAGAAGTGAACAGCGATGACGATCGTAAAGCCTTCGTCGAAGCGTTGAAGGAGATACTGTAATGTTGAACCGTCAAGGACGACCAACCACGCCGGGTGAGGCAGCGCCGAGCGATCATAAGACGTTCACCGGCAATAAAGCTTTGTCGCAAATCGAGCCGTTAATTTTTGAAACGGGACGGCTTGAGACAACCGGTGTTGATTACGAAGCACCCAAATCTTTTACCTCCCGGTTAGGTGGGTTTGAACGCAAGAGCGAGATAGGCCTGCCGGGGCTCTCTGAGCCTGAGGCGATGCGGCATTATGTGCGCTTGAGCCAGAAGAATTACGGCATTGATACGGGTCTTTTTCCACTCGGCTCTTGCACGATGAAACATAATCCGCGCGTGAATGAAAAAATTGCGCGTATGCCGGGCTTTAGCGATGTGCATCCGTTGCAACCTGTCTCAACGGTGCAGGGCGCGTTGGAAGTGATGCATACGCTGTCGCATTGGTTGCTGGAGTTAACCGGCATGGATGCGGTAGCGCTGTCACCCAAAGCGGGTGCGCATGGCGAGCTGTGCGGCATGATGGCGATTAAGGCAGCCATTGCTGCAAAGGGTGAGGCCGCAACGCGTAACGTGGTGTTGGTGCCTGACTCTGCGCACGGTACCAATCCAGCAACCGCCGCGCTTATTCATTTTGTCGTCAAACCCGTGCCTGTGCGTGAGGACGGGACCGTTGATCCTGCGGTGGTTGCTTCGCTCGCAGGGCCTGATACGGCGGCGATTATGTTGACCAATCCGAATACGTGCGGATTGTTTGAAAAAGACGTCGTTGCGATTGCCGATGCGATCCATGCAGCGGGCGGATATTTTTACGCCGATGGCGCGAATTTCAACGCCATTGTTGGTAAAGCACGGCCCGGTGATTTAGGTGTTGATGCGATGCATATCAATCTGCACAAAACCTTCTCAACGCCCCATGGTGGCGGTGGGCCGGGCGCGGGTCCGGTTGTGCTCTCGGAATTGCTCGCGCCTTTCGCGCCAGTGCCTTTCGTGCGGCATACGGATGACGGCATGCAACTTGTTGAAAGTGTCGACGAAGCGGCAAATCATGGCGCGCATGCCTTTGGCCGCATGACGGCGTTTCACGGCCAGATGGGCATGTATGTGCGGGCCTTGTCTTACATGCTCTCGCACGGCGCAGATGGTTTGCGGCAGGCGTCGGAAGACGCGGTGTTGAACGCCAATTATGTTCGTGCCTGTCTTGCTGATTTGATGTCGCTACCTTACGGTAACAGGCCTTGCATGCATGAGGTGTTGTTTGACGATGCCTGGCTTAAAGATACGGGTGTGACAACGCTTGATTTCGCCAAGGCTATGATCGACGAAGGCTATCATCCGATGACGGTCTATTTCCCGCTCGTCGTGCATGGAGCGATGTTGATCGAGCCGACGGAAAGCGAAAGCCGCGCGTCGTTGGATCTCTTTATTGCAACGCTACGTGACCTTGCTATGGCAGTGAAACGAGGCGAGACGGAGCGGTTTACGGGTGCGCCGTATCACGCGCCAGTGCGGCGGATGGATGAGACGCGGGCGGCACGGAGTCCGGTACTGAAATATACGCCGCCACAACCGATTTTGCAGGCGGCGGAGTGAGAGGCTTTTCTTGACATTTTATAAGATTTTTGGTAAGAAAGCGTCATCAGTGACGGATCAACCAAAGCCGAAAGGCTGGGCGCGCTGAGCCGCCGGTTTAACCGGCCATGGGTTTAAGACTTGTGGGTCGTAAGACTTGGTCCTGTTGAGAAGTAGGGCGGCCTCGGCCGCCCTTTTTTCAAGTGTCTATTTATCGAAGGGTGCGTATTTTGCCCGCTTGGGCAAGAATACGATGGCAACAAATACGATTAAGCATCTAGGGATCGACTATTCGTTAGGCCACCTTAAGGCTAAGCAACACGTGCTTTCATGGGTTGGAAAAAATCAACAAACGTTGAATATTGCGGTTCGCATTCGATATAGTTCGCATTGTTATTCCGACAAATCGCTACCCGAAGAAATCGACGTTGGTATTATTCATGACCGTTTGGAGCGTAGGGTCTTTTGCCCGATCCGGTACCAGCATTCGCTCGCGCTCCCGAGCATGTTTCGAGCCCTTATAGAGCGACCTGTTGAAACTGTTTATCTTACTTATGAAGATAATTGCTCAATCTATCGATTGGAAATGCCTCATTCTTTGATGGATGGAGAAATTTACTACGCCTTTTTTAGAGTAAGAAAGGCGAGTAATCTACCGCAGCAGCTCGACCTACACCGTCTCGATTTATTCGTCGAAAGTGCCTATCCACGGAAAACGCGTGTCGCTGTTAAGGCGCGTATGCCATTTGGCAGGGTCGTTGAGCGATTGGTGATGTAACTGCGTTTTAACGTTTAAACCACGCCGTGGCTTAATCCGCTAACACCGATCCATAGCGTGTAAAGGCCTACCAATATAATCAACGCGCTTGAGAAATAGGGCGCGCTGTTGGCCCATTGGCTAAGGTTTTTGAATCGGCCTGAGGCGCGGCGAATGCCGAGGGCGGCGGCGGCGCCTACTGTTACCATGGTCACGGCGAGGCCAATGGAGAAGCACAGCACCAAAAGTGCGCCCATGGTGATCTGTTTCAACTGAAGACAGATGAGCAGCACGGTGACGGAAGCCGGGCAGGGGATGAGGCCGCCGGTTAGGCCGAAGAGCACGATTTGTCCCGTTGTTGCCGTGCGGCCTGCGAAGCGGCGCTGAATGTCCTCGGCATGCATGCGGGCATGGGCATCGGAATAGGCGTCTTCGGGCAGCTGCAAGGCTTCGGTGTTGAGCGCTGATGTGGTGACGGGGTGATCATGATGATGATCATGACCATGGTGGCCATGAGATCCGTGGGAACCATGCGAGCCATGATGCCCATGGCTGCCATGGTGGCCGTGATCATGCGGGCGGCGCTCCTGCCAGGTTCGCCAGACCATCCAGAGCGCGATGGTGATGATGATGGCGCCTGAAACGATTTGCAAATAGGGCTCGGTTGATTCCGACGTAAAGCCCTGCCCGAAATGTAAGCCCGCCAGTGCGATGATCCAGACGACGGCGGTATGCGACAGCGTGGCCGCGAGACCGAGCAAGACGGCTTGCCCCACGGTGCCACGCACGGCAATGATGAAGGCTGCCATCATGGTTTTTGAATGGCCGGGCTCTAGCCCGTGCAGCGCGCCGAGCAGGATGGCGCTTGGGATAAACAGCCAGAGATTTTGGCTGCCGGATTGGATGAGGCTCGCTAGATCGGTCATGGACGTACCCTAAGTCGAGGAGTTGTTTGCGGCAACCGACAATTGCACAAAAAAACGCCCCCGTTTGGGGGCGTTTTGAATGGGATACCAAGGCTGGCCGATTATGGCAGCGGCGATGGGTTTTCCGAGAGCGACCGCAGATAGGCGATGATATCGGCGCGCTTCGCGCCGTCTGCCAGACCGGCATAGCCCATGGCGGTGCCTGCGATATAGGCCTTAGGATTGGTGATGAAAGCGTCGAGCGAGGCGTAATCCCACTTCTCGCCCTTGCCGGCGCGCTCTTTCAGACCAGCGGAATAGTTGAAGCCCGCCATCGAGCCCTTGACGCGATCGACGACGCCATAAAGTGCTGGGCCAACCTTGGCGGCGGCGCCTTTTTCGAAATTATGGCAGGCTTGGCAAGCCTTAATGCCCGCTTCGCCGCGCTTGGCGTCGGCCACTTTCAGGCGCTCAGCAATCGGCGCGTCGGCAGGTCCTGCCTTGGCTTCTGCTGCGGGGGCAGCTTCCTTGGCTTCGCCGCCTGGAAGCTCATAGCCCTCGACCTTTACCTTTGGCCCTGCGAAAATACCTTCGGCAACAATGCCGGTTCCCATAACAAGCAAAAGGACGGCCAGAACGGCACCAGTGATTTTGTTGAGTTCAAACGAGTCCATTCCGAAGCTCCGACAATGACATTTTCGCGGCCAAGTGAAGGATGGCCCTCTTTCGAAAGCCACACTAAAATTCTGCTGCACCCGATTACCCGCTTTGCTCTGGTCTTGGCAACTCGTATAAGCGGGTTTCAGCTGATACTTTTTATCAGTTCAGCTGTTTTTTGCGATATCGGTAACCAAAATAAGAACATCCAATGTCTGATCCTGTGATTTTGATCCCCGCCCGCATGGCGTCCACCCGCCTTCCGGGCAAGCCTTTGGCCGATATTGGCGGCGAGCCGATGATTGTTCATGTCTGGCGACGCGCCGTCGAGACGGGGCTGGGACCCGTGGTTGTGGCAACCGATACGCCCGAAATCGTCGCGGCCATCGAAAAAGTGGGCGGAATCGCGGTTTTGACCCGCGCCGACCATCCTTCTGGCTCCGACCGGATTTTCGAGGCGGTTGAGGCATTTGATCCTGAGGGCCGCCATGATGTGGTGGTCAATGTGCAGGGCGATTTGCCGACCATTGACCCGCGCGCGATTGCGGCCTCGGTGCCGCCACTCTCTAACCCGGCGGTGGATATTGCCACTTTGGCGGTGGAGATTCGGCGCGAGGAGGAAAAAACCGATCCGAATGTGGTCAAAGCCGTCGGCACTGAACTGGCACCGGGCCTGATGCGCGCGCTTTATTTTACCCGCGCGACCGCGCCGACAGGGCCGGGGCCGCTATATCACCATATCGGGCTTTATGCTTGGCGGCGCACCGCGTTGAAGCGTTTTGTGTCGTTGCCGCCTTCACCGCTTGAGATTCGCGAGCGGCTCGAGCAACTCCGCGCGTTAGAGGCTGGAATGCGGATCGACATCGCCCTAGTCGATGATGTACCGCTGGGCGTCGATGCGCCACATGATCTTGAGCGCGCGCGCGCCATTCTTGCCAACCGTCCGAAAGTGCATTGAGAGATGACTGAGAATAAATTGATCGCCTATCAGGGCGAGCCGGGTGCCAATTCCGACATTGCCTGCCGCGATGTATTCCCCGATTGGACGCCGCTTCCTTGTGCCTCGTTTGAAGACGCGTTTGCGGCAATTATCGATGGTACCGCGAGCCTCGGTATGATCCCGATTGAGAATTCACTCGCCGGGCGCGTGGCGGACATCCATCATTTTCTGCCGCAATCGGGTTTGCATATTATCGGCGAATATTTTTTGCCGATCCATTTCCAATTGCTGGGCGTGAAGGGCGCGACGATTGAGGGATTGAAGAGCGTGCATAGCCATGTGCATGCGCTCGGCCAATGCCGCAAGATCATCCGCCAATATGGGCTCAAAGCCGTGATTGCAGGCGACACGGCAGGCTCGGCGCGTGAAGTTGCCGAATGGGGCGATAAGACACGCGCCTCGCTGGCGACTGCGCTGGCCGGTAAAATCTACGGGCTTGAGACGCTCGCCGAAAATGTCGAGGATTCCGAGAACAATACCACGCGGTTTATCGTGCTCTCGAGGGAGCCGAAATGGGCTAAGCCAAATAATGGTCCGACGGTGACGACCTTCCTCTTTCGCGTGCGCAACGTGCCAGCCGCGCTCTATAAAGCGCTTGGCGGTTTTGCGACCAATGGCGTGAACATGACCAAGCTTGAAAGCTATATGGTCGATGGCTCCTTCTCCGCCACGCAGTTTTTGGCGGATGTGGATGGGCACCCGGATGACCCGAATTTGAAACTCGCTTTAGAAGAATTGGAGTTCTTCTCGCGCAAAGTAAAGATTTTGGGAGTTTATCCGGCGCATCCTTATCGGGCGGAAGCGATGGGGTGAGGAATGCTGGCGCGTAGCGCGACAAAAAGAACTTGCGAATCGTTTTGAACGACGAACGCCCGGAGCCTTAGCTAAGTACAGTGTGTAGCAAAGGTAACCATGAATTAACATTTAGCTCTAAGTCCTTAAAATTTAAATTCCCAATATAGCTTCGTCATTATTTTCAGGACTGAAAATTTTAGATATATTTTATCTTCATTTCTCACCCAGTAAAAAATTGATTAATTAATCAATCCACCTACTTTGCGATTCACCCCATTTAGAAAATAATTCGGCGGGTGATTTATCGTTATCTATCCATCGGTCAGATTCTGGTGGTTTAATACCATCCGGCAATTTAGTTAAAAGACCTCCACCCCATGCTACATTGAAGATCGAATCTAATTCGATCGAACAATCAGACATATCCGTACCTGAAAACAAAGCATCATCAAACTCAGCATCAATGATATTTGATGGTACAAATTTAGAAAATAAAAAACTGGTGCCTTGTAATTTAGCCTCGTTAAAATCTGTTCCATAACATTTTGACGAATAAAAATTGGCCAACATTCCATTCGCTTTGCGGAAACTAGTATTGATGAGCAGAGCACTTGAAAAGGATACGTCGGTTACAAATGCTAATCTAAAACTTGCTTTCTCAAAATTTGAATTATCAAAAATTGCATTTTCAAAATGTAAGCCATCAAAATTAGCATATGCAAGATCGCAATTTGATAGGTCAAGTCGGAACTCTCGATGAACCAAACTATTCTTCCGTCGATTTTTTTCAGATGTTCGCCGTTCCTCACTTCGCCTACCAATTACTGTAATAGCAGCTTGAATGTCGACCCTTATAGGTTTTAATTCATTTTTATGCTTCTCAATTAAATCAAATTGATCAATCGTCATATTACTATAATCAGCCATAAGTGCTTTACCCAGATTCTGGTCAAATTTTGGCGGGCGGCCAGCATTTTCTCTAATATAAGCGCAAAGAATTTCCATGATGGGCCAATGGAGTTCTTCGTGCTCCCGAGCTAGTTTTTCAAGTAGATAGATGCCACCAAGGCGCACTTCGATATTGGGTTCAGAAATTGTTGTCTTTTTAGACACATTGGGACCGACAACACCGCCCGAAATATCTTCTTCTTTTTTTATCTCCCGAATAGCACCTAATTGCTCAACGGCTTTTGTCATCATCGAAATATGAAGATTATCTTGTGAAATCTTTGCTTGCCTTGTCGCGATCCTATTTTGCTTATCTGAAATAATCGTTCGCCAGATCAAGAATGGGACGGCCAAAATGCCACCGAGCCCAAGCAATAATTTATTGATGGAATCGGCGGGTGACGTTTTGCTGGCATCAACACTTTGTGTCGCATCTAGAATGTTGACAGCAAATACAATTTTGAAAGGAATAACAAATACAAAATAGAGCCCAAAAACGAGGAGATATAGTATGAGTATAAATGAAATAGCATAAATAATAGCGGATACTGTGTCATGCGGCTTTTTCAAATAATCGAAACGCAGAACCTTCCAGCCTAACTCGCGGTCAAAAAAGCGATTACGTTGTTGCGTTTCTTTTTCGCTCATGGAAACATCCTTCCCTTAAGGAAGATTAAGCCCGATTTTTCCGATGGCGGCAATTAATTTTGTTCGCTTCCGAACGCCAAGATTCCAAATTATGATGTTATTTAAACCGGAGCGAGGATTTCGCAAATGTGTATCGAAATCGATGACGAGAACGCTATCCGTATCGTTTATGAATTAGCCCAACGGCTGCAGATATCCGTTGAAGAAGTTGTTATCTACGCTTTGGAGATGTCGCTTGCAGCCGATATCGATGGTTCGACAAGCGCCGTTGGCGCAGCTAACCATGAGGACGAACGTCCTTCCCCCTGAGGGGGAAGGTGTCTGCGGAGCAGACGGATGAGGGTCTGATGTTTGAATGATTAATACAATATGTTCGGCTCTTAAGCGCATAACGGATAACCATTAGAACCTCATCCGTCGCGTCCCGCGACACCTTCTCCTTCAAGGAGAAGGGTCAATAATGGCTAAAAGTTGTTCCCAACCCCTCACTTCGTCCCATACATCCGGTCGCCCGCATCGCCCAAGCCTGGTACGATATAACCGTGGTCGTTCAGATGGCTATCAATCGCAGCCGTCCACACCGGCACATCGGGATGGGCGGTGGTGAATTTGGCGATGCCTTCGGGGGCGGCGAGCAGGCAGACGAAGCGCAAATCGGTCACACCGCGAGCTTTGAGGCGGTCAACGGCTGCGATGGCGGAATTGGCGGTGGCGAGCATCGGGTCCATCACGATGACCATGCGCTCAGCGACATCGCTTGGCGCTTTGAAATAATACTCGACGGCGGTGAGCGTTTCAGGATCGCGATAGAGCCCGATATGGGCGACGCGGGCGGAGGGGACGAGGTTGAGCATCCCGTCTAAAAAGCCGACACCCGCGCGCAAGATGGGCGCAAAGACGAGCTTTTTGCCGGCGATCATCGGCTTCATGGTTTTCTCGAGTGGTGTTTCGACTTCGACAAGCTCGAGTGGCAAATCGCGCGTGACTTCATAGGCGAGCAACATGCCGATTTCGTTGAGCAGCTGGCGGAAATTGGTTGTCGAACGGTTTTTATCCCGCATCAAGGTTAGCTTGTGCTGGACGAGTGGATGATCGACGACGGTTACGCCTTGCATGATGGCCTCGCGGTAATTTTTGACTTCGTCGAGTTTAGGCCGGATGGGACGCGATGACGATCCGCAATTCACGCATGGATGCGCGGTAGTGGGTGTTTTCCACGTAAATTGTGGGCCGGTTTAAAACCATCCCTTACCTTGTGCGCCGTTTGGCAGGCTGAGCCATTGTGCGACGCTCTCGCCGATATCGGCGAAGCTTTGGCGGCTGCCCAGCGCGCGCGGTTCAAGCCCCGGGCCGAAGCAGAGGATGGGGACCTGCTCGCGCGTGTGATCCGTGCCCGTCCATGTCGGGTCATTGCCGTGATCGGCGGTGAGGATGACGAGGTCGCCGGGTTTGAGCTTGGCCTCTAGCTCGGGCAGGCGGCGGTCGAATGCTTCAAGGCACGCGGCATAGCCCGCAACGTCGCGCCGGTGGCCGAACTCGGAATCGAAATCAACGAAATTGGCAAACAGCAAACCGCCATCAGCGAGGCGGTCGATTTCGGGCAGCATGGCATCAAACAGCGCCATATTGCCATTGGCTTTGACTTCGCGGCCGGTGTTGCGATGCGTGAAAATATCGCCGATTTTACCGATGGTGGCGATATCGCGTTGTGCAGCCGCCGCGCGGTCTAAAATTGTATTGTCCGGCGGCGGAATAGCAAAGTCTTTACGGTTACCGGTGCGGTGAAACCCTTCCTTTTCGCTGCCGATAAAAGGCCGCGCGATGACACGACCGATTTTGAGCGGATCGACATGGCGACGCACCAAACGGCAAAGGGCGTAAAGAGTGTCGAGACCAAACGTTTCTTCATGGGCTGCGATTTGTAAAACGCTATCGGCAGAGGTGTAGAAGATAGGCTTGCCGCTTGCGACATGTTCTTGGCCAAGCGCTTCGATGATGGCGGTGCCCGAGGCGTGGCAATCGCCCAAAATGCCCGGTAGCTTTGCTTCCGTTATGATGGCGTTGATGAGCTCGGGCGGAAAGGAATTTTTTGTTTTGGTGAAATAGCCGAAGATAAAATCGGCAGGAGAACCTGCAATTTCCCAATGGCCGGATACGGTATCTTTGCCTTTTGAGGTTTCTTTCGCATAGCCCCATTGGCCGCGTATGGTCGATGAGGCAATAGGAAGCTCTGTGCCGGTTGAGGCTTTGCAAACTTCCTTTAAACCAAGGGAGTCGAGGAAGGGCAGGGCAAGCGGGCCAGCACGTAAACCGGCACGATCGCCCAAGCCTTTCGCGCAGTCGCGCGCGATATGGCCGAGCGTGTTTGAACCGTCATCACCATAAGCAGGGGCATCGGCTGCGCCGCCGCAACCGACTGAATCCATGACGATGAGAAAAGCGCGGGCCATAGGATGTCCTATGCTTTCGGCTTTAAAAGGCCGTCGGCCAAGATATGCCAACTGGCTTCATCCGTTGCACATAAGAGGCCGCCGGTGAAAAGATTAGGTTTATACGCACTGCCGTCAAACCGCGCCGAATAGCCGCCCGCCTCGCGATGGATAAGCCAACCGGCGGCGTGATCCCATGGCATGAGTTTGTTGTAGAGCACGAAATGCGTGTGGCCCGACGCAACGAGGCGATATTCATGCGCCGCGCAGCGCAAGCTTGCACTGGCTGAAAGCTGCGCCATATTGGTACACAGCGTGGAACGAAGCGGCTCCGCAAGATAACCCCATGAGACACCGCCGACCATCTCGTTAAGCGGTACGGGATTGGCCACCTTCATATCGCGGCGTTGACCATTGAGTGTTTCAAACCATGCGCCTTCACCGCGTAGCGCGATGGCCCAATCTTCGCCCATCGGATCATAGATAAGGCCAGCGATGACTTCGCCGCGGCTGATGACCGAGGCCATGACGCCAAAAAGCGGAAGCCCTGCCGCGAAATTAGCGGTGCCATCGACGGGATCGAGAATAAAGAGCAGCTGTGGTTCAGCGACGCTGTTGAGGAGCGATGGGTCAGCAGCGGTCGCCTCTTCACCGATCACGGCGCAACCCGGAAAGGTTTCTTTCAGCCTTGCGGTAAGAAGGCATTCTGCGGCTTCATCCGCATCGGTTACGAGATCAGTCGCAGACGATTTTTGCCGCACTTGTCCTTCCGTGAGTGTGCGAAAACGCGGCATGATTTCAGCGATCGCCGCTTCACGCAAAAGGGCTGCGACGGTTAGGGCGTCTTGCGTCGTGAATGTCATATCATCATTGTCCTTGTGTCCCATCGCGGTGGAAGGCTGCCGCAAAAAGTGTTTTGGTATAATCCGTTTGTGGCGAAGCGAAGAGTTGGTCTGCTGGCCCCTCTTCCACAACTTGGCCCTCGCGCATGACAATCACATGATTGGCAAGCGCTTTAACGACTTTTAGATCGTGGCTGATGAAGAGATAAGCGAGATTGCGACGGCGTTGCAAATCCCGCAACAGGTCAACAATTTGCGCTTGCACGGACATATCGAGCGCGGAAGTTGGCTCATCGAGTACGATGAATTTTGGGTTGAGTACCACAGCGCGTGCAATGGCGATGCGTTGGCGTTGCCCGCCGGAAAATTCATGCGGGTAACGGTCCATGGTTTTGGGATCAAGGCCGACATCGAGCAGAGCTTGGGCTACGATCTCGCGGCGTTGTTCGAGGCTTAGGCTGGCGTTTTGAACTTCTAATCCTTCACCTACAATATCGGCAATGGAAAGGCGCGGAGAGAGCGAGCCGTAAGGGTCTTGAAACACGATTTGTAAATCGCGGCGAAGAGGCCGCATGGCGTTTGAATTCACGCCATTAATGCGTTTGCCGAGATAGGCAATCGGCCCTTCTGACGCAATGAGCCGCAACATGGCAAGCCCCAAAGTGGTTTTGCCTGAGCCTGACTCGCCTACAACACCGACGGTTTCACCGGCCCGAATGCGAAGCGTGACGCCATCCACGGCTTTGACAAATCCGACGGTCTTTTTGAAAAAGCCGCGCTTGATGGGAAACCATACTTTAAGCGCATCCGCACGCATCACTTCGGGTGCGCCGGCTTCTACGCTATGGGGCGCGCCTTTTGGCTCGGCGGCTAAAAGCTTTTGCGTGTAAGGGTGTTGGGGAGACGCGAAAATATTGGCGACCTTGCCTTGCTCGACAATCTTCCCATGCGTCATCACACACACACGATCGACAATGGCGCGGACAATGCCGAGATCATGCGTAATGAAAAGCATCGCCATGCCACGGCGGTGTTGGATCTCTTTGAGAAGCCGCAAGATTTGCGCTTGAACGGTAACATCAAGCGCGGTGGTTGGCTCATCCGCAATCAGCAAATCGGGTTCATTGGCAAGCGCCATGGCAATCATCACGCGTTGGCGTTGTCCGCCTGATAGCTGGTGCGGATAGGCATCAAGCCTATTGGCGGCATCGCGAATGCCGACTTCTTCGAGCAATTCGAGGATGCGCTTTTTAGCCCGCTCACCGGTCAGACCTTTATGCAGCGAAAGAATTTCGCCGATTTGCTTTTCGATGGTGTGGAGTGGATTAAGCGAGGTCATGGGTTCTTGAAACACCATGGTAATCGCATTGCCGCGCACTTTGCGAAGGGCAGGCTCATCCGCCGTCATCAAATCCTCGCCTTTAAACAGGATTTGACCAGATGGATGCGATGCAGGTGGATAGGATAACAGTTTTAAAATAGAAAGCGCGGTGACGGATTTACCGGAACCTGACTCGCCTACAAGTGCTAGCGTTTCACCCTTCGAGATGTCGAACGAAACATCATCAACCGCAAGCGTCTGCTGCCCGCCTTGAGCGAAGGCGACGGAGAGGTTGGTGACGCTCAGGAGAGGGAAGGAACTACTCACGAAAATGTCTTTCTCGGATCAAACGCATCGCGTACTGCCTCACCGGCAAAGATCAAGAGCGAGAGCATGACGGCTATCACCATAAAGCCCGTGAGCCCCAGCCAAGGTGCGGCGATATTGGCTTTGCCTTGGAGCAGCAATTCGCCCAGCGAGGGTGAGCCCGGGGGGAGGCCAAAGCCAAGAAAATCAAGCGAGGTGAGCGTGGTGATCGAGCCGTTTAAGATAAAGGGCAGGAAGGTGAGGGTGGCGACCATTGCATTGGGCAGCACGTGCCGCCACATGATACGGGCATTGGAAAGGCCAAGCGCGCGGGCGGCGCGGACATAGTCGAAATTACGGGCGCGCAAAAATTCGGCGCGTACGACATGGACGAGCGCTACCCATGAGAAGAGTAGTAAAATGCCGAGTAGCGTGAAGAAGCTTGGCTGGAAGAAATTGGACAGAATCATCAGCAAATAAAGCGAAGGGATGGCGGACCAGATTTCAATGAAGCGCTGGAAATAGAGATCGATCATCCCGCCGAAATAGCCTTGAATGGCGCCGGCAAAAATGCCGATGACGGAGGAGATGGCGGCAAGAATAAGCCCGAACAAAACGGAGATACGGAATCCATAAATGATGCGAGCCAAGACGTCGCGGCCGCCATCATCGGTACCGAGCCAATTCCATTCGAGATCGGCGCAGCGCGATCCTCCCGTGCGTTGGGCGATTTTGGCGCAGACGGAATCTTTTTGCAGCCATGTCGGTGGGGCCGGCGCGGGGCTTGGTAGATCGAGATTGATCGTGTTGGAGGCAAAGCGAATGATCGGCCATATAGCAAAGCCGTGCGCGTCGATCTCATCGCGGATAACCGGATCGCGATAATCGGTTTCGGCTAAGAAGCCGCCGAATTTTCCTTCCGGATAATCGATGAAGATTGGGACCAGAATCTCGCCTTTATAAGAAACGAGGATGGGCCGATCATTGGCGATGAATTCGGCGAATAGGCAGACGATAAAGAGGACTAGAAAAATCCAGAGCGACCAGAAGCCGCGTCGATTGGCTTTAAAATTTTGCATGCGCCGCGCATTAATAGGCGAGAGGCGTAGCAAGCCTTTGGACGGGAGTGGCGGGGCGAGATTGGATGCAGCGTCGGTCATGCCACTACACCTCGCGCGTTTCGAAATCGATGCGCGGATCAACCCACGTATAGACCAGATCCGATAAGAGATTCACGAAAAGACCTAAAAGCGAGAAAATATAAAGCGTTGAAAACACCACGGCATAATCACGGTTAACGATGGATTCAAACGAGAGAAGGCCTAAGCCATCAAGCGAGAAAACCGTTTCAATGAGCAGGGAGCCCGCAAAAAACGCGCTGATGAAGGCGCCGGGAAAGCCTGCGATGACAATCAGCATTGCGTTGCGAAAGACATGGCCATAGAGCACTTGCGTTTCGGTTAAGCCCTTCATACGGGCGGTGAGCACATATTGTTTACGGATTTCATCGAGGAATGAATTTTTGGTGAGTAGCGTTGAAGTGGCAAAAGCACCGAGTGCCATCGAGAGAATGGGCAGCGTGAGATGGCGCGCGTAATCAAGCGCTTTGGCATACCAAGGTAGTGTTGCGAAATTATCGGATACTAAACCACGTAAGGGGAAGAAAGGCGCGAGTGACGAGCCTTCGCCGAATAAAATAATCAAGAGAATGGCGAATAAAAAGCCCGGGATTGCATAGCCGATAATGACGACGGCAGACGTCCACGTGTCAAAACGAGATCCGTCAGAGATCGCTTTGCGGATCCCGAGCGGAATTGAGATGATGTACGATAGCAGCGTCATCCAAAGTCCGAGCGAAATGGAGACGGGGAGCTTTTCTTTGATCAGTTGTAGAATGGAAACATCCCGGAAATAGCTTTTGCCGAAATCGAAGCGAAGATAATTCCACAGCATTCTAACGAAGCGCTCGGGCGCAGGTTTATCGAAACCGAATTGTGCTTCGAGTTGTTTGATGAATTTTGGATCAAGCCCCTGTGCACCACGATATTTCGATGAGCCGCCTTCCATCGCGCCGCCACCGGGTTGGCTCTGACTGGTTGCTGAAAAATCGCCGCCTGCACTGCCCGAGATGCGCGCCGTGGCCGATGAGTCCGCACCTTGCTGCAATTGCGCGATGATGCGCTCGACTGGTCCGCCTGGGGCAAATTGCACCACGACAAAAGAGACGAGCATAATCCCGAACAAAGTCGGGATCATGAGCAAAACGCGGCGCAGGATATAAGCGAGCATGAATTAATTAGCCTTAGCCGTTTTGGCAGCTTTATCTGCGTCATACCACCAGATCGTCGGGAAGGCGGAGGCGCCATATTCGGGCATTTTGTCGGGGTGCGAGAAACGGTTCCAGCGCGCGGTGCGCGAGAAGCCATAGGTCCATTGCGGGACGACGTAGTCATGGGCGAGCAGTACGCGATCAAGCGCATGGGTTGCCGCGATCAGTTCCTCGCGGCTTTTCGCGAAGATCACGCGATCAATCAGCGCATCTATGCCTGCATCTTTGATACCGATTGTGTTGCGTGAGCCTTTCACATCAGCCGCAGCGGAGCCCCAGAATTCGCGCTGCTCATTGCCGGGGGAAAGCGACTCGCCCCAAAGATCGGTGGTGATGTCGTAATCAAAATCGCGCATGCGCTCTTCATATTGCGAAGGATCAACCACGCGGACATTGACGGTAATGCCGAGACGCTCGAGCGATGGCTTCCAGAACAGCAAAATGCGCTCGAACGTTGGGTCATCGGCCAAGAGTTCAATCGCCAAAGGCTCATTCGTCTTGGTGTTGAGACGCTTGCCGGATTTGATCTCCCAGCCTGCTTCTTTCAACAAGCGATCGGCCTCTTTCAAATTGTCACGAACCGCTTGTGGGTTACCATTGATCGGGTTTTGATAGGGCGTTGTGAAAATGCTTTCAGGAATTTTATCTTTCACACTGTCGAGAATGTCTTTTTCAAGACCTGTAGGCAAGCCGGAAGAGGCAAGCTCGGTACCTTCGTAATAGGATGCAATGCGTTTATAGGCACCGAAAAAGACCGTTTTGTTCATCTCTTCAAAATCGAAGGCGAGGTTGAGGGCGCGCCGTACGCGCTGGTCTTTGAATTTGTCGCGCCGCAGATTCATAATGAAACCCTGCATGCGACCGGAAGCACGCTCGGCAAATTCTTCGCGGATCACGCGGCCATCTTTAACAGCTGGAAAATCATAGGCCGTTGCCCAGTTTTTAGAGCTGTTTTCTAGCCGAAAATCATAGGCATCACCTTTCAGCCCTTCGAGCTGAACGGTGGTATCGCGGAAATATTCAAAGCGCATTTCATCGAAATTATTGGTACCAATATTAACAGGCAAATCCTTGCCCCAATAATTGGCAACACGTTCTAAGACGATGTTGCGTCCTGCATTAAAAGATTTCACGCGGTAAGGCCCCGAGCCGAGTGGTGGCTCAAGCGTTGTTTCTTTGATGTTGCGCGGTTTGCCGTCTTGCCCGTTACCTTCCCACCAATGTTTTGGAAGGATCGCGAATTGCCCGACGATTTGCGGTAACTCCCGATTGCCGGGTGCATCAAAGGTAAATGTTACGTCGCGCTCACCGGTCTTTGCGGCCTTGGCGACGTGTTCGAAATAAAACGCATATTGCGGGCTATTGGCTTTGAGCGCTTCAAAAGAAAAAATCACATCTTCCGGCGTGACAGGCTGGCCATCTTGCCATTTCGCGTTCGCGCGCAAGCGATAGGTAACGGAAGCAAAATCGGGCGGGAAAGTTAGGCCTTCTGCGAGCAACCCATAGGCGGTTGAGACTTCATCGAGCGAGTTGGAAAGAAGCGTTTCATAAACAGAGCCGATGCCCGCGGCCAGTTGGCCCTTTACGCCTGCAACGACGAGGTTGAAATTATCAAAACTGCCATTGGCAGCCAGGCGGACGGTGCCGCCTTTGGGCGCGTCTGGGTTTACATAGTCGAAATGCTTGAAATCGGCCGCGTATTTGGGCTCGCCCATCAGCGATACGGCGTGACGCCATTTCGCCTCATCGGCTTTGGCTGGCAAAAGAGCCGAACCCGTTAGAACCAAAGCAACCACACATCCAAGACCTAATCGCCGCACGAGCCATTCTCCGTGAATTGAGCGTTTGAAATGTGAACGAGAGCGATGATTCCGTCTATAGGTTACGAAACGTCCTTCGACTCTCGCCTTTGGCGAGGCTCAGGATGAGGCACATGGATCATTACCTCATCATGAACCGAGCCCTAAGGTACGTGTCGAAATCGTGAGCCGGGCTGTAAGGCCCGTGTCGAACGACGATAACCACGCCATTATACGGCTGTGCGCTGGCGCATGGCTGCTGTTAGCGTGCCTTCATCCAAATAATCGAGCTCGCCGCCGACGGGCACGCCATGGGCGAGTTTTGTAACGGTGACCTCGTAGGGCGAGAGCAAATCCGTGATGTAATGGGCGGTGGTTTGGCCGTCGACTGTGGCGTTCAACGCCAGAATAACTTCCTTGATGCCGCCGGAAGCTACGCGCGCCACAAGGCCATCGAGGTTGAGATCCTTGGGGCCGATGCCATCCAGCGCCGCGAGTACGCCGCCGAGCACGTGATAGCGACCGGCCGTGGCACCTGCGCGCTCTAATGCCCAAAGATCGGCGACATCTTCGACGACGATGAGCAGCGTATTGTCGCGCTTGGGATCCGAGCAGAGCGTGCAGGGTGATAGCGTGTCGATATTGCCGCAGGACTCGCAGACGAGAATGCGTTCGCGCGCGACCTGCATCGCATCCGCAAGCGGGCTTAAGATTTGCTCGCGCTTTTTAACGAGATGCAACGCCGCGCGCCGCGCCGAGCGTGGGCCGAGCCCTGGCAATTTCGCCAGAAGCTGAATGAGACGCTCAATTTCTGGACCGGTAACGGATGCCATTAAAACAGTTTCATTCCTGGAGGAATGGGAAGCCCTGCGGTGAGCGCGCCCATCTTGTCCGCCATCAGCTTATCGCCTTTCGCGCGAGCGTCGTTGAGTGCTGCGACGAGTAGATCTTCCAAAATGTCTTTTTCGTCTGCCTTTAAAAGGCTTTCATCAATGGTCACAGCTTTGGTTAAGCCTTTAACCGTCATGGTAACGGCAACGAGGCCACCGCCGGATTGCCCTGAGACTTCCATCTCATCAAGCTCGGCTTGAACTGCGCCGAGCTTTGATTGCATCTCCTGCACTTTTTTCATCATGCCGAACATGTCTTTCACTGGTCGTCTCCGTTTTTAATCATCAAAATCTTGATCGAGGGCTGAGAAATCGAAGCTCTCGTCCTCATTGTTTTCGGTTTCAGTATTGCTCAATAAATCGCGAACTTCGACGATTTGTGCGCCGGGGAAATGCGCGAACGCGGCTTGCACCAACGGGTTCGATTTAATGTCGTCGAGCTTTGAGGCTTTTGCCTTTTCGGCCACATCGCGCAAAGTTTCTTGGCCTTGTTCGGATGATACCGCGACAATCCAGCGGCGGCCGGTCCACTCCTGAAGCTTCTTGCCGATATCGGCGGCGAGTTGCGGCGATGCATTGGCGGATGGCGCGAATTCAAAACGGCCATCTTCAAAACGTACTAAACGAACATCGCGTTCAAGTGCTGTTTTCAAGCCGATATCGCGCTTATCAGCGGCGAGTGCCACGAGTTCTTCGAAGCGATCAATCCGCATCGTGGGTGCGGTTTCAGGCGCGCGGATAGGCGCCGATTCAGTCCGCGCTGCAACGGTTAAGCCGCCATTCGCCGTCATGCGTGCACCACCACCGCCGCTTGGGCTGCTTGTAGGCGCGGAGGAGCCGGAATAGCTTTCCTGGGAGAGCATTTTTAGCGCTTCATCGGGCGTTGGTAAATCGGCCGCATAGGCCAAGCGGATTAACACCATTTCCGCGGCAGTGACAGGTTTAGGTGCCTCAGCCACTTCCGCAATGCCCTTTAACAGAATTTGCCAGGCGCGCGAGAGCACGCGCATAGGCAGCGCTGTAAAGCTTGCGCCACGAACGCGCTCAGCTTCCGTAACGCTTGAATCTTTGGCTGAATCCGGCACGACTTTGAGTCGTGTGACGAAATGCGTGAACTCGGCAAGATCGGATAGAATCGTGCGGGGATCGGCGCCCAAATCATATTGCGCGCGAAGCTCGGAAAGGGCTGCTGCGATATCGCCGTTCATCACCGATTCAAAGAGATCAATCACACGTGCGCGATCGGCTAAACCCAACATGGTGCGAACGGTTTCGCCATCAACCTTGCCTGCGCCATGCGCGATGCCTTGATCGAGCAGCGAGAGGCTATCGCGCACGGAACCTTCAGCGGCGCGCGCGATGAGAGCAAGCGCTTCATCATCGATTGTAACGCCTTCGGCGACGCAGATTTTGCGCAAATGATTGACGAGCACATCGGCTTCCACGCGGCGCAAATCGAAGCGTTGGCAGCGCGATAAAATCGTGACCGGAACTTTGCGGATTTCGGTGGTGGCGAAAATGAATTTCGCGTGTGGCGGTGGCTCTTCAAGCGTTTTCAAAAAGGCGTTGAACGCCTTGTCCGACAGCATATGCACTTCGTCGATGATGTAGACTTTATAGCGCGCGGATGCGGGCGAATAACGCACGCCATCGGTCAATTGTTTGACGTCATCAATGCCAGTGTGAGAAGCGGCATCCATTTCCAAAATATCGACATGGCGCGATTCCATAATCGCGCGGCAATGCACGCCTTCGACGGGCATGTGAATGGTGGGGCCGCCTGTACCATCGGGCAGAAGGTAATTCAGACCACGGGCCAAAATACGCGCGGTGGTGGTTTTGCCGACGCCGCGAACGCCCGTTAAAATCCAGGCTTGCGGGATGCGGCCGGTTTCAAACGCGTTGGAGAGCGTTTGCACCATGGCATCTTGGCCGATGAGATCGTCAAAAGTCTGCGGGCGATATTTACGCGCGAGGACGCGATAGGGCGTAGATGGCGAGGGCGCGACAGAGGGCGCGTCGCCAAACATCGAGATTGTCTTATCGTCTATGTCGGTCACGCTATCGGGCGTTTCGCTCATGAGGGGCGTCGTCCTCAGCGGTTCATCAGCGGCTAAAGTGCCGGAACAATTAAAAACTAGGGTGGAAGGCTGGACGATGACCCGCCCGGGCTCGTTAGGGCTGCTTCCTTCCGGACCTGACCCGGTTGGCGAGTGGTACGTCCACCACCAACCTTCCACCCCCTATATCGGGTATTGGGCGGCAAAAGACAAGCGATTCCGATATGTCAAAATTGCCCTCGCCGATTGCGGTCTTAAGGGATAAAAGAGGCGCATGATTGATTTTGCGCTTGATTCCCGGCTTGAGGCCGACACCTATCTTATTGGCGAGCTTATCCTTAACCGCGTGTTGCTGATGGATGATGCGCGGTTTCCGTGGGTTATTTTGGTGCCGAAGCGCGCCAATATCCGGGAAATCATCGATTTGGAGCTGCGCGACCGCGCGATGTTTTACCGGGAGACGGAATCGGTGATGGAGGCGATGAAGTGTTTGTTCTCGCCGACTAAGCTGAATGTCGCGGCTTTGGGTAATATGGTGCCGCAGCTTCATATGCATGTGATTGCGCGGTTTGATGATGATCAGGCGTGGCCGAAGCCGGTCTGGTCGGTGGGTGAACGGATGCCTTATGCACCAGATGCGGCGGAAGCGCGAGCGAAGCAGATTTCAATTGAATTGGGGCGGTTGTGAAAGCGTATCACATGGAGCGGTCGGCGGCCCTTGGCTATGCCAATAACCCGCTGAACCGGATGGCGGAGCTGCGCGATAAGCCAGATGTTTTGGCCGCGATGGAAGGCTCGGCTGAAGCGCGGGCGATTGTTTTGGCCGGTGATATCCCGATTTTAAAACGGCGTGGCGACGCGCTTGATGCCCTCTTTCCGATGGAAGAGGCGCACAGCCTGGGCCAAGTTCGGGAATGCGTATTTTTAGGCCATGATCAGGAGCGCCCGATTTTTGGTTTAGCACTGGAAGCGCAAGAACCTGAAACGCATCAGGGCCGCGATGATCTTTTGGTGATCGATGCGCGCTCGATTGCGGTGCAGGGTTTGCTGCCGCCCGAATGGCTGGGGCCGTTGGGGGAAGCAAAATCGCTGCTGTATTGGCATCGGCGGCACCGGTTTTGTGCTGTCTGTGGTCAATCGACGGTGATGAAGAGCGGCGGCTGGAAGCGCGCCTGTCTTTCGTGTGATGCCGAGCATTTTCCGCGTACCGATCCGGTGGCGATCATGATGGCGGTGAAGGCTGACAAATGCGTGCTGGGGCGTCAATCGCGCTTTCCGCCGGGCATGTATTCTTGCCTTGCGGGGTTTATCGAGCCGGGTGAGACGATTGAAAACGCGGTGCGGCGAGAATTGTTTGAAGAAGCGGGTGTGAGGACGGGTAAAGTACGCTATCTCGCCTCGCAACCTTGGCCGTTTCCGGGCTCGATGATGATCGGTTGCATCGCCGAGGCGCTCGATGATGCACTCGTGATTGATGGCGAAGAACTCGAAGATGCGCGCTGGTTTTCGCGCGATGAGGTTATTTCGATGATCAAGGGCGAGCATCCGAATGGATTACTCGCCCCGCAGCCGATTGCAATTGCCAATGCCATTATGCGGGCATGGGCATTGGAAGGTGAGACGGCTTAAGGGGAATTCGTGTTGGATCGATAAAACCAAAGGCTTCCTTCTCCTTTTAGGAGAAGGTGTCGCGGGACGCGACGGATGAGGTTCTTGTGGTTAAGTGTGAGACGCAATGTTTTAGCAGCTGATGGATTGTTGCCAATTTGGCAGGCATTAGGCCCTCATCCGGCTGCTCCGCAGCCACCTTCTCCCGGATGGGAGAAGGACCTTTTTTCATTTAGAGTGCTAACGGCCTAAAGCGTCTCGGTTCCTTCAATCTCAATCCCAAAGCCTGCAAGCCCGACATAAGACCTCGTGCTGGAGGCGAGATTGATGATCGACGCCACGCCCAAATCTTTCAAAATCTGTGCGCCTAAGCCGATCTCGCGCCATTGTTGTTGGCGTGTGGCGTCTGAGCCCTGATCTTCGTTTAAAGCCTGCACGGGTACGCCCGATGTACCATCGCGCAAATACACCAAAACGCCGCGTTCTTTGGCGGCGAATTTTTTGAGCGCCGCAGAAATGTTTTCGCCGCCGCCAAACACGTCGGCCAACACATTGGCGCGATGAAGGCGGGTTGGCACTGCTTTGCCATCGCCGATTTTGCCGTGCACGAAGGCGAAATGGTGGACGGGATCAAATGGCGTCACATAGGCATAGCCGGTGAGTTCGCCAATATCGGTTTTCACCGGGAAGGTGGCGACGCGCTCGACAAGTTTTTCGCGCGATTGGCGATAGGCGATAAGGTCTGCGACCGAAATGCGTTTAATATTGTGCTTTTCGCCAAAGGCGGAGATTTGATCGCCACGCATCACAGTGCCGTCATCATTGGCGAGTTCGCAGATCACGCCAACAGGGGGCAGCCCTGCGAGTTTGCACAAATCGACCGCTGCCTCGGTATGGCCCGAGCGCATCAAAACGCCACCATCTTTGGCAATCAGCGGGAAGACATGACCGGGGCGCACGAAATCATTCGCACCCATATTGCCATTGGCCAAAGCGCGCACCGTGTTGGAGCGCTGTTCGGCAGAAATGCCGGTGGTAAGCCCGTGTTTGACGTCGACGGTTACGGTGAAGGCGGTGCCAAGCGGGGCGTCGTTAGAGGCGACCATCGGGTTGAGATGGAGGCGCTTGGCTTCCGCTGAAGAGAGCGGGGCACAGACAATGCCGCAGGTGTTGCGGATGATGAAGGCCATCTTTTCCGGCGTGCAATGGGACGCGGCGATGATCAAATCGCCTTCGTTTTCGCGGTCATCATCATCGGTGACAATCACAAGTTCGCCTTTGGCAAAGGCTTCGATGGCCTCGGATACGGAATGGTGCATGACGCTTCTTTCTAGGCTTGTGCCGGAAACGGAGAGAAAATCATTGGGGGTGACGGCGCCTTTGGTCTCTTTGGAGATCAATTCGGCGGTATCGCGCGACAGCCAGGCATCGTCCTGATTGCACAGCTGGGTAATCGTGCCAGGCGACACACCAATGCGTCGCGCAAAATCGACACGGCTGACAGCATTGGATTTGAGCCACTCGGTAAGTTTCATGGAAAGAGTTTAGCGCGAATGAAATTTAGTGCCAATGAAATTCGGTTTGCACGGGCGCAAAATTTAGTTTTACTAAACACCGTCATTGCGAGCGAACGCGAAGCAACCCAGATGGAGGTCGTGCGAAGAGCGAGTCGGCGGGTTTTGCCGATTAGAATTACATTGCAGCTCTACAAAATTCGATTTTATCTTGAAATATCAGCTGGGTTGCTTCGCGTTCGCTCGCAATGACGGATGATTTTACCCAACCTGTCCGCGATGGCGCAAAAAGTGATCCGCCAACACGCACGCCATCATCGCTTCACCCACTGGCACGGCGCGGATGCCGACGCAGGGGTCGTGGCGGCCTTTGGTGAGGATGTCGGTTTCTTGGCCTGTTTTATCGACCGTTTGGCGCGGGGTGAGGATCGAGGAGGTTGGTTTCACCGCAAAACGGGCGACAATCGGTTGGCCTGTTGAAATGCCGCCTAAGATTCCGCCGGCGTGATTGGCGAGGAAATGGGGATTTCCGTCTGGCCCTGAGCGCATCTCATCGGCGTTTTCTTCGCCGGTGAGGCTCGCGGAGGCGAAGCCATCGCCGATTTCGACGCCTTTTACCGCGTTGATTCCCATTAAGGCGGACGCAAGATCGGCGTCGAGCTTCCCGTAGATCGGTGCGCCCCAGCCTGCGGGGACGTTTTCGGCCACGATTTCGATGACCGCGCCGACCGATGAGCCGGATTTGCGGATGCCGTCGAGGTAATCCTCATAGAATTTCGCCATTTCCGCATCGGGGCAGAAAAACGGGTTGTTGTGGACTTCAGCCCAATCCCAGCGCGAGCGATCCACTTTATGCGGACCCATTTGGACGAGTGCGCCGCGGATGATCACATTCGGGATAATTTTGCGGGCAATAGCACCGGCTGCGACGCGGGCTGCGGTTTCTCGTGCGGAGGAGCGTCCGCCACCGCGGTAATCGCGGATGCCATATTTGGCGTCATAGGTGAAATCGGCGTGGCCGGGACGGTATTTGTCGCGGATATCGCCATAATCTTTCGAGCGTTGATCGGTGTTCTCGATCATCAGCGCAATCGAGGTGCCGGTGGTGACTTGCTCAGGTGTGCGGTCATCCGAGAACACGCCGGAGAGGATTTTGACCTGATCGGGCTCGCGGCGCTGCGTGGTGAAGCGCGATTGGCCGGGCTTGCGGCGATCGAGCTCGATCTGGATATCGGCTTCGGTGAGCGGGATCAGAGGCGGGCAGCCATCCACCACGCAGCCAATCGCAACGCCGTGGCTCTCGCCAAAGGTGGTGACGCGGAAGAGATGGCCGAAACTGTTATGAGACATAGATACCGCCTTGATGTTGCGCCTTTCTTTTAGAAGCGCTGGCGCGGCGGGTCAAATCGAGTGGGCGTTAATGCCATTTGAAGCGGTTGTTTTCGAACACCAGAACACGGCCTTGGTGGATTTCATGGCGGGGTGCGTCTTGCGGCGGCACATCGGCAATGATGGCCATCAACGCACGGGCTACGCCACCATGCGAGACGATGACGGTTTCTTCTTTTACCGTTTCGAGCCATGGCTTAAGGCGGTCCGCCAGCATGGCGTAGCTTTCACCTTGGGGCGGGACATAATCCCATTTTTGCTTTTCACGGTTGATGCCAATGGTCGGATCTTTTTGGCGTAACTCGGCCCAGGTATTGCCTTCCCAGATACCGAAGGTGATTTCTTTTAAGCGTTCTTCTGTTTCGTAAGCGGTTGGATCAAGCCCGAGCGTGCGGCGGGCGATTTCGGCGGTTTCGCGGGTGCGCCCCAAAGGGGAGACGATCCAACGCGATGCCGTAGGATCGGGGAGCAGTTTGGTGAGCCTGCGGGCGACGTCTTCGGATTGATACCGGCCCAACGCGTTGAGCGGAATGTCGGTTTGGCCTTGCAGGCGACCCTCAACATTCCAATCGGTCTCGCCATGCCTGACGAACAGGATGCGAGGCAGCGTGAACATAAGATCAGCCTTTGTCGAGCGTCAGATCGGGCGCTTCGGGGTTCTTCATGCCGACGACATGATAGCCCGCATCAACATGCTGGATTTCGCCCGTAATGCCACGGCCCATATCCGAGACGAGGAAGGTGGCGCTGTCGCCGACTTCTTCAATCGTGACGGTGCGGCGGAGCGGGGAATTGAGCTCGTTCCACTTCAGAATATAGCGGAAATCGCCAATGCCGGAGGCGGCGAGCGTCTTGATCGGCCCTGCCGAGATCGCGTTGACGCGAATGTTTTTAGGGCCGAGATCGGCTGCGAGATAGCGCACAGAGGCTTCGAGTGCAGCTTTCGCGACACCCATCACATTATAATGTGGCATCCATTTTTCGGCACCGTAATAGGTAAGCGTCAACATTGCGCCGCCATCGGTCATCAGCTTTTCGGCGCGTTGGGCGACGGCGGTGAAGGAATAGCAGGAGATCAGGAGCGATTTGGTGAAATTGGCCTCGGTGGTCTCGATATAGCGGCCCGTAAGCTCGTCTTTGTCGGAAAACGCGATGCAATGGATCAAAAAGTCGATCTTGCCCCAAGCCTTTTCAACCTCGGCAAAAACAGCATCAATCGAGGCCGGATCGGTGACATCGCAATGGCCGACGACGAGGCCGCCCAATTCGGCCGCCAGTGGACGTACCCGCTTTTCAAGCGCCTCGCCCTGATAGGTGAAGGCGAGTTCCGCACCGTGATCATGGGCTGATTTGGCAATGCCCCAAGCAATCGATTTATTGTTAGCGAGCCCCATAATAAGGCCGCGTTTGCCCTTTAGGATCGACGATGTGGTGTTTAGTTCAGAGGTCATTGCGTGGCATTTCTGGCGTTTGGACGGGACTAAATCGTCATTATTCAAGTTTACTCCTTAGCCCAAGGCTCGGACCATAGGAAGCTTCAACAAATTTTCCGCGGCTGAAACCATCTCAATTCTGTTGACGAAATGTGACAAAGGCGGATGATTTTTGGACTTCTAATGGTTCCAGAGGCGTTGCGGCGGCAAAAAGAGACGGATTGAATCGCCTGTGCTGATCCCTCCCTCGCGCTCCACCCAAGCGACAAGACCGCGCTTGTGCTTGGCCATGGCGACAAAGGCCATGCCATGGCCGGGATGGTGTCTCTCAATGATTTCAGCCGGATATTTGCAGGGCTGATTTTCGAGATCGACGATCAAGGTCGCGCCCGAGGAAAACATCAGGCGTGTAGAGGGTGGCAGCACGGTGAGGTCGGGAATGCCCGATACCAAGAGATTGGCCCCGACCCATTCCGGCGGCAGAGCGGGGATCGCGAGCTTATCCGCGATGTCGGCCATCTCTTCGACTGAGACAATGGAAACCTGACGGCGGTTTTTAAGCGGCACGCCGCGCGGATATTGTTTCAGCGTCCGTGAATCGGACAGCATGGTCGGGCCCGAGTGGCAGTCACCCGTGATCCCGTCAAAAGTGAGGGTGAGCGAACCTGTCGGCGATTTTTCGAGCCCCGTCGCCCGATC
>CANGPL010000021.1 GCA_947455725.1 Hyphomicrobiales bacterium
ATGATTTCCGATTTTGCGCCGATATCAACCCCGATCGTCGGCTCATCGAGGATGAGTAATTTGGGCTCGCGCACCAACCATTTTGACAGAACAACTTTTTGCTGGTTGCCGCCCGACAAGAGATTGACGTTCTTATT
This sequence comes from Hyphomicrobiales bacterium, assembly GCA_947455725.1. Taxonomy (GTDB): domain Bacteria; phylum Pseudomonadota; class Alphaproteobacteria; order Rhizobiales; family Beijerinckiaceae; genus CAIUPE01. The sequence goes on from CANGPL010000021.1 coordinate 138, forward strand.
GGGACTATCTGTTTTAATTTTAAGTCGGTTGATGAAATCTGCAACCTTCGCCGAGCCTTCACGCGCCTTGATAAATAATCCGCTGATGAAGAGGCCGAGATTAGGCAGCATGAAATTTTCGAGAACACTATGATCAAGAACGAGGCCTTGCAGCCGGCGGCTTTCGGGCACCAACGCAATGCCTGCTTCCATCGCCTCATTGATCGTGCGTACTGCTTTGCCATTCAGGCGGATTTCACCCGATTGAGGAGGATTGATTCCGAAAATCGCTTGCGCAATTTCCGTACGGCCAGATCCCATAAGACCGGCCAAGCCAACAATTTCCCCGGCCTTAATAGAAAAGGAAATATCCTTAAATTTCCCTGACAGGCTGATTTTATCGACATCGAGAACGATAGGCGCATTGGCATGGAGTTGACGCTCCTGCCATTGCATCGAGGATTCGCGACCAGGACCAAGCATGGCCTCGATCAGTCCTTCCATCGAGACATGGCTACAATCATCGGTCAAAACGGTTCGACCATCACGAAACACGGTGACGCGATCACAAATCGCAAAAATCTCGGCCATGCGGTGCGAGATATAGATGATCGAAATGCCGCTGTCTTTTAATTTCTTAACGATACGAAAGAGCGTTGCCGTTTCATGCTCTGATAGCGACGAAGTAGGCTCGTCCATCACCAAGATTTGTGCATTTTTCGAGAGCGCTTTGGCAATTTCTACCATTTGGCAGGCGCCCGTGCTCAAATCCTCAACGCGCATCTCGGGGTCAATTTCTTCGCCGAGATCCAGCAATAATTCGCGCGCACGCCTTACCGCTTCTTTATCATTTAAAATGAAGCCATGCCGCGGTTCGCGTTGTAGAAAAATATTTTGCGCAACGGTGAGGGTAGGCACAAGGCTCAGCTCTTGAAAGATCATCGCGATTCCGGCTGCCTCTGAATCGCGGGGGGATAAAAATTCGTGACGTTCGCCATTCACAAAAAGATCTCCGGAGTCGCGGCGATACACTCCGGTTAAAATTTTCATGAGGGTTGATTTACCGGCGCCATTCCCACCCATCAGGGCGTGTACTTCGCCTTTCCGCAGTGAAAAATTGACTTCCTTGAGCACTGGAATGCCTGCAAACGACTTTTGCATGTTGTGCAATTCGACGGCGTTCATACGGTTCATGGCGCGCACAATAAGCGTTAAGGGTTCCAGATAAGAACTGGCCGACATTTTACTGTCGGCCAGAATGAGAGGTAAGCGGATAATCGATACCCGGTCAATACAAGTCGATTACTTCGCGAGCTCAGCGGCCAATTCAGCCGGAATGTCCTTGCGATAAATCGTTTTGTAGGACGCTACGAGATTGCCGCGGTTAACAGCCAATGGCGGAACGACAACGTAAGGAGGGGTCTTTTCGCCAATCAGAGCAAGCAAACCAACCTTTGCTTCGGCTACGCCCTGATCATAAGGACGTTGCGACGAAATGCCGGCAATGAAGCCCTTCTTCGCCATATCAGCAGCAACGATCTGGTCGAAGTTTTCGTTCGCAATTTTGAACTTATCGGACGAAAGACCAGCTACCTTAGCTGCCGTCGCTGCACCCATGGCCGGAATGCTCCACGAGGCATAAAGGCCGTTCAGCTTTGGGAAGCGTGCGAGCATGGCTTGAGCGACTTCTTGACCCTTGTTCGGATCGTCGTGACCGGCAACGGTAACGAGCTTCACATCAGGATATTTTGCGGCAAGACGAGCAACGAAGCCGATATAGCGAAGATTGGTGACGTAGAAGTCATTAGCAAAATACATCGCGCCAACGTCGCCCTTACCACCAATGGCGTGCGCCAATTCATCGGCGATATACATGCCAAGCGCGAGATTGTCGGACGAAACGATCGAGACGTAATCTTTGCCTGGATCCATTCCGTCAACCGCCTGGTCGATAAAGACAACCTTGCTGCCTGCGGCTGCGATTTTTTTGAATGCGCCGGCAGTCGTTTTGCCGTTCAGCGGGATCGATACCACGAGGCTAGGTTTGAGAACGCCAATCGTGTCGAGGTTCGAAATCTGCTTCGCATCATCCCAGTCTGCGTTGGTTTCAGCGACGACTTTAACGCCATATTTTGCGAACGTTTCTTTGAGACCAATCAGCTGTTCAGAAGCCCAGTCGTCACCAAGCCAGCCCATGGCGATACCAACGGTAAAATTGCCAGCCTTGATTTTTGCAGCCTGCTCATCGGTGATTTGGATCGACGAACCAAGAACACCCTTTTCACCACGCTGACCGTCGCTGACGACGGTATTCGAAAGATCGTCAATCTTGGCAAGTTCCATCGTCTTTGCCGATGGCTCTTGATACCAGAGCGGTTGCTGAAGGTTGGATGCAATATTGCTTGCCGCAAAGGCGCCCATCGGCAATGCGGTGCTGGCGAGCAGGCCCATGGCCAACTGCATTAGTTTACGTCTAGTTGTCATCATCTTAGTCACTCCCTTTAAGTTTAAGTTAGATATCCCCTGCCCAATGGCTCTTTAGGTTCAGCGATTGAGCATGAATTCACGCAGCATGTTGGCCAATCTGTCTTCTGCTTCCCAAGACAGGCTGTGCCCGCATTCCTCGAAGACCTCCGCGCGCTCGACACCCGTCGAGACTTTCCGCATTTGATCTTCCACAAGCGGACCAAAAAATTCCGGCGCGCCAATCGTCATGATCGGCAAGGTCAATTTGGTCTTTTTGAGTTCCTTGTTGATGCTCGCGTTCTTCAACCCGGCGCGATAGGTTTCCAAGCATCCTCTCAAGCCGCCGGGTGCGGACAAACGTGAGATCCATTCGGTAATGGCTTCGTCCGTTATCGCGTTCGGATTCCAGGTTTCGGCCTTGATCCAGAATTCCCAGAATTCGCGCTCACGTCCGTTGATCAACATTTCGGGAAGATGAGGGATCCAGAAAAACGGAATATGCCAGACCCACACGCCTTGTTGGCGGAATTGCGCGGAAATATTTTGTGGGGTGAAATTGGACCATTCTTCAAGTCCTTCACCCGATAAAAGCATTTCGCAGAAGGAGAGCGTTTTCACGCGAGCGCGCTCAGTTGCGGCTAAAGCGTACGCAAATTCAGCGCCGCGATCTTCGCCGTGAACATGGAAGGTTTCATGACCCAAAAACGTCATCAACTCGCTGACATCCTTGGCGTTGGTAAGCGAGTCGTAGCCTTCTTCCGCTGGTGGCTTATCCGTGTAGCCAAAGCCGCGCAGATCGGGCGCCACGACGGTGAAATGCTCAGTCAGTAGCGGGAATAACTTGGCCCAATAAAAACTCGTTTTTGGCGTGCCGTGCAGCAAAAGGAGTGGCTCACCCTTGCCTGCGGTGACGTAATGCATACGAATGCCGTTAACCCGCGCACGGCCATGTTTTACGGGATTACCCGCATGATCATAAATTTCAGCCATAGCTTCCCCCCAAATCTTCCATCGTCCAACAGCGGACCGGGTCAGTTTAGCCCCACTCCAACCGATCCGTCAGGGCGCTATTTTTAGCCGCCAAGACTGAATTGGCTTTCGCCGAAAACAACGTGACGATGTAAATATGCACGTTTGTCTTCTTCAGAATTTAAAAGTTCAATATTTTAGAACTTTTGTCAACACACAAAAATTTATGTTCTAAAAAATATTTCGATTAAAGTTGAGGCAATTAGAAATAATTATGAAAAAAGGTCTTAAAAAAATAGTTATAAGAATTATTTCCTTTATTTTCTAAAATATTTTTGAACATTTTTAAAATTTATTACGAAAATAATCATGAAACGGATGGCTTGAACTCAGCGCTTTAAGCATTGCTAACGTCGCTGAAATGCGTCCGATGGTCTTTGACGAGGCGTCGGCGGGGTTCAATGGTTCGCATTTCAGACTGGCAACGTTAGTGGTAACAGTTGGATCTATCGCTAGGGCGCAAGAGCTAACAATCGAACTAAGAAACGAACGTTTAGGATGAGCAGAGCGATGGGTCACGACAGCTACTGAGTAATCGTAATAACCTTGCCAATTTCACGGTGAGGTTACAGATTGAAAACTCTCTTTGATATTATTTGGTAGCGGAGGAAGGCTACGGTCTATACAGCGTGTTTTGGATTGAGCTGCCCAAAAAGTAGATCTATCTAGTATAAATAATTGATTTTATTAATAAATTCAGATTATAGATCTGTCAGTTGCGGTTCACGCAATCCCCGAGACTTTCTAGTGCCTTGCAATCTATAGTGTGTGTGTCGCTATGTTGTCGGGTAATGCTTCGAATAGTATCAACAGATCGACGCTAAAATTATGCTTATATTATAAGTCTTCATATGGCGCGCCATTTTCTAACCCACTAAATCACTACTTAACTGCTGTAATGCAACGATAATTCAATCGTGACTTATGGTGTTAGAATCATGCGGGTCGAACAGTGGGGTACCTATTGCCCCAAATACTATTTATCAAACTGGGCTTTCCTCCGCGTATACAGCAAGTTCCCAAAGCCTTGCAAGCTAGCGTTCAAAAGCAGTAATAGTGCTTTTCTTGGATCCTCGTAACAAAATTGATTTCCTTGCTTGAGGTGAAGCAATCGCTTGAGCACCGTTAAATTGGCACCGCTCACCACCAATCTAATGTCCGTCATATCCGTTAAATATTTTCACGCGTGAAAATATCAAACGGCAGGATCGTTGTTTGAGTACTGTGCGTGGCACCTTCAAGCTTTGATTTTATCATTCCCGCAATGGTCGTTTCAGCGAGCCGTTGCAAGGGATGAGAAATGACCATAGATAAGGTGCCATCAAGCAGCGCCTCTCGTGTTGGTTCCATCAATTCATATCCGACACAATCAATAATGCCAGCTTTGCCACTCGAACGCAGAGCCGATAACGCACCCGAAATTCCACCGCCGGAAATGAAAAGACCACTGAGGTCTGGGTGCTCTGCTAGAAGCTGTTCGGTTACTTCTTGGGCAATGGAGCGGGTTTCAAAGGTCGGTATGGATTCAATCAATTGAAATTCAGGTGCATATTCACGAAAATATGATCGGAATCCCGCCTCATTCATTTCCTGGCAGCGAAAGCGGTGGTTACCAACGAGAACGCCAATTTTGCCGGGCTTTTGACTGAATTTATGGAAAGCCCACGCCGACATGCGCCCGACTTTCCAATTGTCGAGCCCGACATAGTTGAAGCTTCCCGTTGCCGACAATTCGGAAATTAGACCGAATATGGGAATTCCAGCACCTGAAACCTCGTCAATTACTCGCGTAATTTGCGGATGAACGGGTGCAACAATGCCAATGGCATTGCATGTCTCCCCGAGTTCCAGCAGCTTGGAAGCAAAGAAATCGGGAGAAAGATCTTCAGCAAAGACAATGTGAGTTTCAATCGCTGGTGTTTCACTGCGTGCGGCAGCGGCTTCAAGAGCAGCTCCAAGCATTTTGTAAAAGGTACGCGTTGGTTGCAGGAGCAGAAATCCGAATTTAACCTTCGGCCTTTGCGCGGATAAGCGATAATCAATGGTCCGCAGCCCATGATACCCCAATTTGTTCGCGGCATCCTTGATCGCTTGGGCTGTTGCGCCCTTTAAACCGCCCTCCCCCTTCAGCAGACGGTTGACGGTGGAGACCGATACGCCGGCCTCTTTGGCAATGTCCTTGATTGTTATTCGTGCCATTGAGCCCCCCGTAAAAATCTCAAACGTTTCAAATTAAACGGTTCAAAATGAAAGAAATAAAACAAATTAAAGCTATAAATATGTCTCAGATTGAATTGAAAATTTCATTGTGTCAATTTTTCCCATCATTTTAGTTGGGTAGGTTGACGATGGACGATCTCAAATACGGAACGCGCAATAAACGTGGCGATTGGGCGCCATCAACCCATCCAGAGATCGCGTTTTTCTGGAAAGAGCCCTTCAATTTCCGCAAATGGGGAAAGTTTATACTTGGCTATGTGTGGCCATGGAATGCGTTTCACATGGCTGTCACGCTGCTGTATTGGCGCTTTGTGCTTCCCGATTGGGAGGTGATGAAAACGCTGAACTTGGATTGGGCGCTGTGGCTTTATGCCGTAAACGGCATCGGTATTTTCTTGACGTATGGCTCGATCGAGCTCATCTATTACGTGAAACGCAAACAAGGTGCGCGTTTCAAATATAATTCGAAGTTCCCCTCCGATCAGCCATCGGATGTGTTCTGGTTCAAAAGCCAGAATATCGATAATTTTCTGCGCAGCTATCTTTCGGGAATTGTCTTTTGGACCCTGGTCGAAGTGCTGATGCTCTGGTGCTATGCCAACCACTATGTTTATTGGTTGAACTGGTCCGAACACCCCGTCTGGCTAACGCTTTTACTGCTGGCGACACCCTTGATACACGAACTCAACTTCTTCGTGATTCATCGTCTGATCCACATTCCCATCCTCTATAAGTGGATCCATTCCGTTCATCATAATTCGATCAATCCCTCGCCTTGGTCATCGCTCTCGATGCACCCGGTTGAAACCTTCCTCTATCATGGCGTTGTTTGGTGGCATCTCGTTCTGCCTTCCAACCCGCTCATTGCGTTGTTTCAATTGCATATGGCAGGCTATGGCGCGTTGAACGGTCACATTGGATTTGACCGACTTGAGCTGACAGACGACAGCGCACTCGATAGCCATGCCTATCTGCATTACCTGCACCATAAATATTTCGAAGTGAATTATGGCGGCGATGGCCTGATCCCTTTGGATTACTGGTTCGGCACTTGGCATGACGGCTCGAAAGAAGCCGATGCTTTGATGGAGGCTCGCTACGCGAAGAAAGTGGCTAAGCTTAATCCACAATGAAAGTCATCATTGCTTATGAGGATGACGCCGTTACTTGGCCCACGCGTGATCTTCCGCCCATGCAATCATTTGCAAGATAATGGCGGTGAACCATTGAGCGTTGTCGCCTCGCGCGGTAGCCTCGAACCATTATAAAAGCGGCAGCGTAAAATATCGATTTTGTCTGCCAGCATTTGTCCACGAGAACAGAGGAAATGCCATGCAGAACAAACGGATGACGATTGCGGACCTTCGGGCCCAAAAGGGCAAGCGTCAAATGACAATGTTGTTTGTCGAAACCCCTGACGAGGCCGCAGCAGCCTCTGCGGCGGGCATTGACTTGCTCTCGATCATCGCGCCTTTATGGACGCCCGAAATGCGCGAAGCGGCAGGCGATTGCTTTGTTCAGGTTGGCCTTTTGTATGGCGAACTAGTTACTTATGAAGATTATGCGCGCGCGGCCTTCGCAGGCATGAAAATCGGCGGGGATGCCTTTTATTGCGCTGGTAGCCTCGATACGATCGCGAAACTATCGGCTGAAGGCATACCGGTTATTGGCCATGTCGGTTTAATTCCTTCTCGCGCGACCTGGACTGGCGGATTTAAAGCCGTCGGCAAAACGGCTGACACGGCGATGTTAGTATACAACCAATGCAAAGCGCTCGAAGCGGCCGGCGCGGTTGGTGCCGAGATCGAGGTGGTGCCCAGTAAAGTTACCGCCGAAATTGCCAAACATACCTCCCTCGTCCTGCTCTCAATGGGTGCAGGGACGGGAGGCGACGCGCAATATCTTTTTTCCGAAGATGTACTCGGATATACCCGCGGCCACAAACCGCGTCATGCCAAGACCTATCGTAATTTCCGTGCCGAATATGATCGCCTTCAACACGAGCGGATCGCGGCCTTCCGTGAATTCCGCCGCGATGTCGAACAGGGTCTTTATCCGGAAGAAAAGCACCTTGTTCCGATTGCCGACGCCGAGTTCGATGCCTTTATCCAATCATTGCCACATTAGGCCGTTAAAAGACTTTTTAATTTAAGAGCAGGATCGCCAAGCGCAGCCGGATCGGGAAGCGAGCGCTTGGCAATCAGCATTTCAGCGACCCGGATATCGCGGGCCACACTATTGCCCAGGCCTATGCCGCTGGCGGCTAGCAGGCGGCCATTGTCCGAAAGATGGAAGAGGATAAAGCATCCATCCCCCAGATCACGCCGCACGGTTTGTGAGGCTTCGCCCGATAGCCCTGCTATCTGAAGGCCGAGCTCATATTGATCCGACCAAAACCACGGAACGGATTGATAGTCGTCCGTAGCCCCGAGCATGGCACGCGCGGCATGCGCGCCTTGCTCTTGCGCCGCGCGCCAGCTCTCGATGCGGATGCGTTTGCCGTCATAAAGCGGGTGCGGGAATGAACAGCAATCTCCCGCCGCAAATATCAACGGATCGGATGTTCTGAGCTGGCCATCAACGGCGATGCCATTATCAATGACGAGGTCCGCAGCGGCGGCAATGTCCGTCACCGGAACAGAGCCGATGCCCGCGACAACGAGATCGCTTGCAATCGTCCTTCCGTCCTGCAGCGTTATTGAACCCTTCGAATCCACATCGACGATGTTAGCGCCACATATCACTTCAACGCCTTCGGCCCGATGACGGGCTTCAATCACGGTGGCAATCTCGGCCGGCACCGCGCGGCCGAGGAGCCTCGGCGCTGCTTCAATCAACGTGACGTGGGTTTCCTTCGAACGAGCCTGAACGGCCAATTCAAGACCGATAAACCCGCCACCTATGATGGTCAGTCGGCTGCCTTTCGTTACGCGTTCAAAAATCCGAACCGCATCGTCATAGGTCCTGAGATAGGCGAGGTTTGGAACGTGTCGGTCATTCCATAAAAACGGTCTGGATTTGGCCCCAATCGCGATCAACAAGCGGTCATAGGCAAGGCTTTCGCTGTTCGAGATCAAAACCTGCTGCGCCGTTCGATCAATCGCTGTCGCGGCGAGATCTTGATGCAGCGTGATCTTGTTTGGACCTAAATCAAGGGCACCCATAATCGGCTTGAGCGACAAACCATCGGCACACGGCTTTGAAAGAGGTGGACGTTCATAAGGCGTGTGGGGTTCGCCATGGATCAGGTCAATGGTTCCCGTAAATCCCTCCTCGCGAAAGGTGAGCGCCGCCCTTATGCCACACTCGCCCGCCCCGATAATGACCACCCGATCCATGATGCATCCTTGCGCTTGGCAAAAAGACTTACCTTATGTCCGGCTTTTCAATCGGCCTGTTGTATGCCCGGTTACTTTAGACGGAAACCTTGACTTCCATGCCCGTTTGCATGGATTTGACCGCCGCATCGGCGAGCTCGAGCGCCTTAAGGCCATCAAGGCCCGTCGGCGAAATCACCGCGTTACTCTCGATCGCTTTGACAAAGCTTTGCAGTTCGGTGCGATAGGCGACCGCATAACGCTCCATGAAGAAGTCAAGCAAGGGTGCATTGTGATAGCCGTCTTTATTGGCAACCGATACGGTGTTGGTGTGCACATTTGCCGCACTTACCGCGCCTTTAGAGCCATGCACTTCAATGCGTTGGTCGTAGCCATAGGTCGCGCGGCGCGAATTGGTAATAACGGCGATCTTGCCAGACTTTGTTCGCAGCGTCGCGGAAGCCGTATCGACATCGCCTGCCGCCCCAATCGCCGGATCAACCAGCACCGATCCCGCAGCTGAAACCGCGATGATCTCGTCATTCAAAAGAAAACGCGCCATATCGAAATCATGGATCATCATGTCGCGGAAAATACCGCCCGAACGCTTGATGTAGTCAACCGGCGGCGGGCCCGGATCACGCGAGGTGATTTGCACAAGCTCGACCGTACCGATGGCACCGGCATCGATCTGCGCGCGAGCGGCGGCAAAGTTCACATCGAAGCGACGGTTGAAGCCGATCATCAGCTTGGCCTTCGTCTCTTCCACAACCTTCAAACAGGCGCGTACGCGATCCGTCGATAAATCAACGGGCTTCTCGCAAAAAATAGCCTTTCCCGCGCGGGCAGACAATTCGATCTGGTCGGCATGCATATCGGTCGGCGTGCAGATCAGAACGGCGTGAATTGTCTTGTCTGCCAAGATCTCCTCGACACTGGCACGGCGCGCGCCCGACATTGCGACAATATGCTCTGCCGCCGCATCCACCGGATCGAACACGGCAGCGAGTTTGGTGCCGATAATTCCCATCAGTGCGGTTGCGTGGGTCTTGCCGATGCGGCCAGCACCCAATAGCCCAAAATTGATTGTCATGCTTGTGCTTTCTCGTTGTTATCGGTCTTTAGCCAATTTCGATATACAGATCGCCACCGTCGATCTTCACGGGATAGGTCTTTAAATTGATGCACACTGGTGCGCCCTTGGCGGCACCAGTCCGGTAATCGAAGCGTCCATTGTGTTTCGGGCATTCGATAACATAATCCATCACCAATCCATCGGCGAGATGGACCTTTTCATGCGTGCAAAGGCCAGCAGTGGCATAAAACTGATCGTCCTTGCGATAAAGCGCAAAGGTCTGCCCCGCATGATCAAACCGGATGACATCCTCGTCCTCAATATCGTCTGTTGCACAGGCTCTTATCCATTCAGCCATCGAATAATATCCTTCATATATTCTTGTGAAACGATCTTAATGTGCCGGAACAGGAGCCGGTTTGAACGGGTGAGCGGTGGGCGGCAATTCGCGATGCACAAAATAAGTTGGGTCGCGCAATTGCTTGATCATCGTTGGTAAAATTTCACTATACGCGTCGGCAAAACTGGAATAGGGCTTTGGACAATCCGCCAGCATTTCTTTGTGGAGCTCCGGCAACGCGTGGTACGGCACCATCGGGAACATATGATGCTCGACGTGATAATTCATATTCCAATAGATGAAGCGGCTGAAGGGGTTCATATAGACCGTGCGGCAATTGAGCCGGTGATCTAAGACATCTTCGGCCAAGCCGACATGTTGCGTCACTCCGCATACAATGTGATGCCAAGCGCCGTAAAGACGCGGAAGACCGATGATCATCAAAGGCAGAACGGTGCCCCAGTAGAAGCAAGCAGCAACCGCGAAGGCATAGATCACCGTCCAGATACGCGCCACTTTAAAGACTTTTGATTGCTCTGATTCTGGAATGTAATCCTTTTCGTCCTTGTTCAAAAGGCCAGCCGAATAGCGCAGCATCGCCATCAGCGCGACGGGAAAGTCGATTAATCCAAACAGATTGAGGGCTAGGCGAAAAATATCTGGCGGACGCATGGCGGCGATTTCCGGATCGCGACCGACAATAATCGTATCGGTGTGATGACGTGAGTGGCTCCAGCGCCAGACCACCGGATTTCTCGCAATCATGAAGCAAGCGATCTGATAGACGGCATCATTTTTCCACGGCGTTTTGAATGCTGTCCCGTGGCCGCATTCGTGCCAACGGCTGTCGCTCGCCGAACCATAGAGGACGCCATAAACCGCGAAGAATGGTGCACACCAAAGACTTGGCCAAAGATAACTGCCAATTGCCGCGGTCAGAATCATTAATCCGAACCATAGCAATGTATCCCGTGTCGCTGGACCATCGGAGCGCTTCATCAGCTCCTTCATTCGCGCACGCGGGATCTCGGTTTTGTACCACTCCGCATTGGCAAGCCCAATCTCGACGGCTTGCTGGTTGAGCGGGCCCGTGAGGCTGTAATCGCGGGGAAAGTGTACCGATGGGTTGCTGACATGCTCGTTCATTGGAAACATTGCCTTATGTAACGGTCCGGACCGCAGCGGTCCCTAGTTATAGCGATAGTATCGGGTGTTTCCGTGGTGCTCAATATCGCAATGATGTAATCTTGCATTTTCTATCAAATCGTATCTTATTAGCGTGAAGATAGAATGCATAATAATGAAGCGCGAAAGGGCATATGAGAGATGGCACGCCGTCCTACCATCAAGGATATTGCCGAACGTGCTCTCGTCAGTGTCGCGACAGTTGATCGCGTTCTTAATGGTCGACACCCGGTCCGCGAGGAGACCGCCCGCGCCGTTTATGACGCGGCGGCTGCGCTCGGATTTCATGCAACAGGGCTTATCCAGCAACGCTTGGCCAAAGATCTACCCACTTATCGTTTCGGCTTTTTGCTGCAACGGCCCAACCAGCCCTTTTATCAAAATTTCGGCAAGGCGTTGGAAGGAGCTGCCGCCAGCTCATCTAACGCCATCATCCATCCGCGTATTGAATATTTACCGTCGCAACGACCGACCGAAGTTGTGACCCACCTAATGGCAATGGCCAATAAAGTGTCGGCGATTGCGATAACGACCATCGACCATCCCAAGATATCCGAGGCGGTTGCCGAGCTGAAAATCCGCGGAATTCCCGTTTTTGCCATGCTATCTGATATCGCTCCCGGCATTAGGCAAGGGTATATCGGCTTGAATAATCGCCGTGCTGGACGTATGGCCGCCTGGGTCATCGCCCGAACGGCCAAAGCACCCGGTCGGGTAGCCGTTTGCGTCGGCAGTCATCGATTTCAAGGGCACGAATTGCGTGAGACGGGATTTCGCAGCTATTTCCGCGAATATGCGCCGGAATTTACGATGTTGGAGACCCTCGTCAATTTAGAAGCCCGCAGCATTGCGTATGAAGCGACCCTCGATCTGCTGCAGCGTTACCCTGATCTTTCCGGCATCTATGTGGCCGGCGGCGGCATGGAAGGAACCATCAATGCCCTGCGCGAAGAAAATATGGCCGACAAGATTGCCGTCGTGTGCAATGAATTGACCCCCGATTCCCGCGCAGCCCTCGCTGATACCATTGTGACAGCAGTTATCGGAACTCCGCTGGACCAGTTAGCACGAGAATTGATGGGCTTAATGATCAAATCGATCAGCAGTGAGGCTGATTCCGTTCCGGGGCAGACTTTTTTACCAATTGATTTCTACATTTCAGAAAATATTTGAGATAAAAAGTGCGATAAGCCAAAAATTGATAGTTTTCTATCATTTAAGCAATTGTTTCTATCATAAATGAAACAAAATACACAGCAATAGTCATTGCTCGCCGAGACTGTTTCGCTCCAAACTCTTTGTCATAAACGCGGGAGGCAACATCCCGCTTCGAAGATGGTTTGAGGGAGTTAACCGGCTCATGAGAGCACCTATGCGGACATTCGCGATCAATCATATTACAGCTCCGGAGCTTGATGTGGCAGGCTTTTTTGCACTCGCCCGTTCTCTTGGTCTCCGTCACGTTGAAATTCGCAATGATATTGAAGGGCAAGCCCTTCTTAATGGCACGTCACCGGAAACCGTCCGATCCGCCGCCCAAGCGGCGGGCGCCGAGATTATCTCCATCAATGCCCTGCAGCGTTTCAATGAGTGGACGCCGGAACGAGCCGCTGAAGCCAAAGCCTTGGCTGAGTATGCTCAGCGGTGTGGTGCCCATGCCCTTGTCTTAGTACCGGTCAATGATGGCAGCGGGCGCGCGAATGGCGAGCGTCAAGGCAATCTTCGTAACGCTTTGCGGGAACTTGCTCCTATATTATCCGCGCATGGCTTGATGGGCTTTGTCGAACCACTCGGCTTCGAGATCTGCTCGCTGCGGTCAAAAAAAGAAGCGGTCGAGGCGATTAATGCCTTGCATCTTTCTGACCGGTTCAAGGTCGTTCATGACACGTTTCATCATTTTCTCGCGGGAGAACCAGAGTTTTTCCCGACCCAAACCGGCCTTGTGCATATATCGGGCGTAACCGATCCGACGGTTGGTGTTAGCGCGATGCTGGATGCCCATCGGGTTTTGGTGGATGACGCAGATCGCTTGGGCAACATCACTCAACTCGCAACCTTATATGCAAGCGAATATAGCGGACCGATTTCGTTCGAACCTTTTTCCGCTTCGGTTCAACAGGATCCGGACCTGCGTTCAAAACTTGCAGCAAGCATCGATTTCATCAACCGACATCTGACGGCTGAATGAATAACCCCGAATGGGGTATCCCAGCCAAATTCGAGGGTGAACTGGGCACCCCTCAACTGGAGGAAGAGCACAATGAAAAAATACGCATTTGTAGCGGCTGTTGCGGTGACCGCAATTATGTCGTCTTCGGCGATGGCCGCAAAAATCGGTGTCTCGATGGCGAAATTCGATGATAACTTTCTGACCGTTCTCCGTAACGGCATGATTGCACAGGCCAAGGGTATGAGCGGTGTCGAGCTTCAGGTAGAAGACGCTGGCAATGATGTGGCCAAGCAGCTTGACCAGATCAAGAATTTCATCGCGTCCGGCGTTGACGCCATCATTGTTAATCCGGTTGATACCTCGGCGACCCAAGCCATGACCGATGCTGCAGCCGCTGGCAAAAAGCCTTTGGTTTATGTGAACCGTCAGCCCATCAATGTCGATACACTTCCAGCCAATCAGGCTTTCGTCGCTTCGAACGAAGCGGATTCGGGCACGCTCGAAACCAAAGAAGTTTGCCGTATCTTCAAGGCTGCCGGAAAGAAGGAAGCCAATGTGTATGTCATCATGGGCGAACTGTCGAACCAAGCTGCCGTGCAGCGCACGAAAGACATCGAAGAAGTAATCGCCACACCGGATTGCAACTTCATCAAGATCATCGACAAGCAGACCTCGAACTGGAACCGCGACGAAGCCCAGAATTTGATGACCAACTGGCTCTCCACCGGTAAGAAATTCGACGGCGTCATTGCGAATAACGACGAAAGCGCGATCGGTGCCATCCAGGCTTTGAAAGCTGCTAAAGTTGATCTTAAGACCGTTGTTGTCGGCGGCGTTGATGCCACACAGGATGCGCTTGCTTCCATGAAGGGCGGTGATCTTGCGGTTACCGTATTCCAAGACGCTGCCGGTCAGGGTGCTGGCGCTCTTGACGCGGCTTTGAAGTTGGCCAAGGGCGAGAAGGTGGATCGTAAGGTCTATGTTCCTTTCAAGCTTGTAACGCCTGCGAATATGAACGACTTCATCAAGAAGAACTAAGCGCCGATGGGCTTTTGCGCCTAAAGATCGGGAGCAGACAATGTGCTGCTCCCGATTAAACAAGCGAAAAATCTATTGTGAAACCTATGCACCCGGCTTCATATTGGAATAAATATCGTAACGAGAAGACGGCATTCATAGCCGCAGATCTAACGAGGCATGGGGAGGAAACGACCAGTGGCAGCAACGCAAGCCGGACCAATTTCGCGCGAGTCTGATCGTTCGTTAAAGTCCAAATTTCCCGAGCTCAATGTTCTTATTGCTCTGGTCGTTATTGTCGCGACCTTCGAAATTCTCGGTCGCGTTTTTATGGGCGACAGTTTCCTTTTCAATACCAGAACGGATGTAACCGGCTTGTTCAATGAACAGCGGCTGCAAATCATCATTCTTCAAGTTTCAATCGTTGGTATCATTGCCGTTGGCGTAACGCAGGTGATCATCTCCGGCGGAATTGACCTTTCCTCCGGTTCCGTTGTCGGCGCTACAGCAATGATTGCCATGTCATTTGCACAAGTATCGATGGTCAATGGCAGCCCCAACCCGACAGCCGTCTTCAAAGGCACAGAATGGCTCGATTTACCCGTTCTCGTTCCCCTAATAATCGCTTTAGGGTGCGGTATTATTGCCGGCGTAACCAATGGGGCGTTGGTAGCCTATACACGTATTCCACCCTTTATCGCGACGCTCGGCATGATGGTAACAGCGCGTGGCATTTCCAAATGGATTACAAAGGGAAAACCTATTTCCTTTCCAACCGAGGCCTATACAAAAATCGGCTCTGGAATGATGCCTGTCGTCATCTTCATTTCGATCGCCATTCTGTTTCATCTGATCATGACCTACACAAAATATGGTAAGCACTCTTATGCGATCGGTTCGAACGAAGAGGCAGCACGCGTTTCCGGGATAAAGGTCGAAAATCACCGAATTTTGGTTTATACGATTGCAGCGTGCCTCGCAGCCTTAGCAGCCGTTGTTGTGTCATCGAAAAATCTAACCGCGCAATCGGGCATGGGTGTGATGTATGAACTCGATGCCATCGCAATGGCCGTTATCGGCGGCGTCTCACTATCCGGTGGCCGAGGCTCCATCATTGGCACGGTGCTGGGGGCCCTGATTTTCGGTGTGATCATTTCTGGCTTCACCTTCATGCGCCTCGATGCCTATTACCAGGAAATGGTCAAAGGCGTGATCATTGTCGGCGCTGTCGTACTCGATCAGTGGCGCCAACGCAGCCGTAGCTTAAGAGGTTGAGCCATGAATGACCTGATTCTCAAAATTGAAGGCCTGACAAAATATTATGGTGGTGTTCACGCCCTTGAAAATGTCAATTTCGAGCTTCGCAAAGGTGAGCATGTTGCCATTATGGGAGATAATGGTGCTGGTAAATCGACCTTCGTCCGTCAATTGACTGGCGTTGAACAGCCCACACGTGGAAAAATTGTGTTCAATGGTAATGAGGTTGTCTTTCGCAGCCCCATCGATGCGCGCGAAGCAGGCATTGAAACAGTATTCCAAAATTTAGCGCTTGCAGATGACCTTGATGTACCTTCCAATCTTTTTCTAGGGCGCGAAAAAATTCTTCTGAACCTGGGCCCCTTTTCAATTCTTGATTTCAAAGGAATGCGTGCCGCAACAGAGGCTGCGCTAAAACGGACGGCTGTTAAAATTCCCGATATCGGCAATATGATCCGCAATATGTCAGGTGGCCAGCGGCAATGCGTTGCAATTGCCCGCACAGCGACGTTTGCGTCCAAATTGATCATCATGGACGAACCAACAGCGGCCTTGGGCGTGCAAGAAACCTTGCAGGTTGAAAACATTATCCGCACGCTTAAGGCGAATGGTGAGCCGCTGATTCTGATTTCACATAATATGCGGCAAGTATTTGATCTCGTTGACCGGATCATTGTGTTTCGTCGCGGTCGCATCGTTGCAAATCTTCGTAAAGAAGAGACGAGCGGCGAAGATGTTGTCTCCTATATCACGGGAGCCAAAACAGGAGCGGAATTCGCCGAAGCGGTTT
This sequence comes from Hyphomicrobiales bacterium, assembly GCA_947455725.1. Taxonomy (GTDB): domain Bacteria; phylum Pseudomonadota; class Alphaproteobacteria; order Rhizobiales; family Beijerinckiaceae; genus CAIUPE01. The sequence goes on from CANGPL010000021.1 coordinate 16,983, forward strand.
AAGCGTTTGATGTACAAACCCTACCTTTTTAGCTCAAACTGAACGATCTTACGACGAAATATCATTCTGATTTTCAAGATTTAACAATAATTTCATCAACATAAACGTTATCATCTTGATATCCACCGGCGCGGCAGCTTAGATGTTGAGCTATGATGCCACCATGACGACATGTGAGTTCTGTCAAACGAGCCGCGATAGCTAATAAAAGTATAACTTTATTTAAGGCCTCGCCAAAACTAGAGAACTCATTTAGCTTGATCACATGGGATTGATCATAGTGTGAGCCGAGTTGTCTACTCTCAAAGACGTTGCAAAATTGGCGGGCGTGTCAACTTCGGCGGTGTCGCGCGCGTATACCGACGGTGCCAGTGTTTCTGCTAAAACAAGGCAAAAAATTGAAAATGCCGCAAGCACTTTAGGGTATGCACCGAGTCTAATCGCCCGCAGCCTTGCGACGCACCGCACAAAACTTATCGGCCTTGTGGCAAACAATTTTCAAAATCCAGTTTTTTTAGATGTGTTCGATTTATATACGCGTGCATTACAACAGCGCGGCTATCGGCCTCTTCTTGTCAATCTCACCGATCTGTCGGACTCCGAAAAATCGGCACGCTTGCTGAAACAATATAATGTTGACGGTGTAATTGTCGCGACATCGACACTGCCGCAGGCTTTACCGATCACCTTCCGAGATGCTGGTCTAAAAGTTGTTCATGCCTTTGGCCGCGCAACGCAAAAGCCGTCTGTCCATGTTGTGGGAATTGACAATCTTGCCGCCGGACGGCTGGCAGCAAGAAGCCTAATGTCGCGCGGTTATCGCAAGCTCGGCTTTCTTGGTGGCCCTGAAGCAGCAACATCAACACAGGATCGCGCCAGAAGCTTTGTTGCCGAACTTAAAAAAGCGCGCCTGCCCGCGCCGCTCCTCTGTTATGCCCGCGCTTATTCTTATGATGCGGGACGTGAGGCTATCGGCGCGTTGCTTCATGATCGCGATATTGAAGCGATCTTCTGTGGCGATGATTTGATCTGTATGGGGGCGATTGATGGGGCCCGCGCAGCGGGATTAAAAGTACCAAAAAATATTGGCTTTCTTGGCTTCAATAATATGGCCATGGCCGGCTGGAGCGCCTATAATCTCACAACAATAAATCAGCCGATTGCTGATATTATCCGCAAATCCGTTGAACTGCTGCTAGATCTTGTCGAAGGCGAGATGATCACGCCATCCTCGACGATTCTGTCGTGTTCGATTATCGAGCGCGGAACCCTGCGCCCCATTCAAATAAAATCCGCGCGAAAGCGCTAACGCAATCACACTAGTCACGGCGCAAGATTATTGATCACTTGAACGGCAAGATCACGCATCGGGGCGATGGTCGCCGAGAGGATTTTCAGCCGGTCGAATTCAGCGGGATGATCCGCGAGAAAGCCCCGCAAAGAACGACTGAATTCTTGCCTGAATTCTGTGCCTATATTGAATTTTTTGACGCGATATTCTGTTGCCAACAGCCTTCGCATGGCAGGATCGATTCCGCTCGCCCCATGCAAAACAAGTGGCATCGGTGTTACCGCTTCAATGGTTCGCAACCGGTCAAGATCGATCGTTGTTGTGTGGTCAGTTTGCAGATGCAGATTGCCGATCGATATAGCCAAGGCATCGATCTTCGTCTCGCGCGCAAATCGCTCGGCTTCATCTACATCAGTAAGTGAAGATTGCGCGCCATTCTGATACCCAACAGCTCCGATCTCGCCTTCGACCGAAAGACAATGGCGGTGCCCGAGCGCTACGACATGCGATGTCAATGCTATATTGTCTTCAAGTGGCAAGGCAGAGCCATCAATCATCAAGGATGTAAAGCCACACTCGACGGCCGTGGCACATTCTTCATAAGTGCGCGCATGATCGATATGACAGACGATTGGCACTTTCGCAGCATCGGCCAAATGTCGAAACATCTGCCCCAAAATTGCAACCGGCGTATGTTTCCGGCACCCAGGACCTGCTTGCAGAATGATCGGACGATTCGTTAACTCCGCTGCCTCGACATAGGCTTTCGCATCTTCCCAACCGTGCACAACGAAGGCGACGACGGCGGACTTGTCATCGCACGCCGCCGTGAGAACCTCGTTAAGCGTCGCGGCTGTCATTTGAATTTCGCAATCATATCCTTGATGCCCGGGATCGTCTCGATCTGATAGGCATGTGTCGGCTGAAAGAATTGCACCAGCGGTCTTTGGCTCAACCCGCCGAGAATGGTGAAATAATACATTTCATAGCCCGGCGCAGCGACACACGGATGATAGCCTTGTTCGAGCAAAATTGTTGATCCGTCAACAATATGAAACGCATCCCCGACTTTTCCGTCTTCTCGTTGGATCAGTTGCATACCGAAACCATACGATGGCCGAAAGCGAAAATTGTAGGTCTCGTCATGGCGTGTCTCGAACGGCAAGCGGTCCGTATCATGCTTATGCGGCGGAAAGCCGGACCATCCGCCCTGCCCGACGGTGAACAATTCCGATACCAAAAGGCGACCGACGCGATCGCGATATTTTGCGCCGAGAATATGTTTGATTTTCCGATGTGTTTTTGTTTCATCCGACCCGTATTGCACAAGATCAATATCGGCAACGCGCACATCGAACGGCTCAAGAACACCCTCAAACCTTGCTCCGGCAATAAAGATTTCGGCATTATTCGACACACATGTCATCGCAGCACGCGCGCCTGTGGGGACATAAACGCCTTCCGGCTCGCCACCCCACACATCATCAACGCGATTGCCAACGCGATCAAACTTCACGCCTTCAATTTCGACATCTACAGTTCCCGTTGCCGGAACAATCGAAGTTTCATATTGCGGCACCTGATATTCGAAATGCTCGCCACGCTTTAATTTGACGATGTTGAAATAATTAAGCGGCACGCGCGAGTCATCGCAATCAATAATCGGTCGATTGTGATTGTCATGTGGAGGAATATGCATCCGCGTTGCTCCGATCTAATCGAGGGAATGTTTGGCCATGAAGGTTTGGAGATCAGACAAATCAGGATTGGCCGATGAACAGCCGACGCGAGTGACAACGATAGCGGCTGAAGCCGAGCCACGCTTAACACTGTCTTTCAGAGATAAACCCGTTGCCAACCCCGTTACAAAGCCGCCCATGAAGGCGTCACCCGCACCCGTTGGCTTTAGTGCGGTCACGCGATAAACCCCGAGTGAGAATTCACCGTCCTTGGTGATTGTGATAGACCCTTTTTCACCTTTTTTATAGATAACAACCGCGGCGCTCTCCCTCGCGAGCGCTCGCCCTAATTCAAGTCCGTCACCACCTTTTGCGAGGACTGAAAACTCCTCGTCATTGCCAATAATGATATCGCATTTCGCGACAGCATGGCGGCAGATATCGGCTGCCTCCGCCTGATCCCGCCACGAATAAGCGCGATAATCGATATCCATGATGACCGGCAAATTGGCATGATGCGCATGTGAGATTGCGGCAAATGTCGCCGCGCGTGAGGGTTCCATGGCAAGAGATGTGCCGGTAATGATTAAAGCACCTGCGTGTTCATACGGTAGATCCGCGACCTGATCCACCGACAGTTCAAAATCCGCAGCACCATTCCGATAAAGAACAGATTGGCAATTCTCGGATCGGGTCTCGACAACGGCCAAAGATGTCCGCACGCCGCCATCGTCCTCGCGCACATAGGCTTTACTAACGCCGTAACGTATCAATTCCCCTTGAATATATCGCCCGACTGCGTCTTTTGACACGGTTGTCACAAGCGCGGCTTTGCCACCAAGCTGCGTGATTGCTGTTGCAATATTGGCCGCCGAACCACCGAGTGCGGGGAAAAACGCGCGCGCCTCTTCTATAAGCGTTCCCGGCGGATCGGCGTAAAAATCCATCCCTGCCCGCCCTAGCACGAGGAACTCATTGCGATGAAGGCGGGCGAGATCCAATTTCAAATTCCCTGCCTTTGTTTCAAACGGCCGCGCGCGACGTCATCGCGCGCTTTGCGGATGCTCTCACTCTCCGAGACTTCAGGAATGCCGATCTCCCACCAGGTATGACCTTCTGTTGTCCAGCCTTCATAAGCGTCCGTCTTCAACGCGATCACGTAAGTGCGCACCGCTTTACGCGCACGCAAGAAGGCGTCCTTCAACCCTGCGATCGAATTCACCGTTTCCGCATGGGCGCCCATCGCGCGCGCATGCGCTTCAAAATCCACAGAAAAGGGCTCGGTCTCGATCCTGCTATCTTTGATCAACGTGCTGAAGGAGACATTCCCCGTATTGTTTTGCAATTTGTTGATCACCGCGAAACCGCCATTGTCGCAAATGATCACGATCATCTTCTTGCCGGTGAGCACCGATGAATAAATATCGGAATTCTGGATGAGATAAGACCCGTCACCGACAAAGACCACGGTTTCCTTTTCAGGCTCATCTTCCAATTGCGCCATGCGCGCACCCCATCCGCCAGCGACTTCATACCCCATGCAAGAGAACCCATACTCGACGTCGACGGTACCTATGCCTTTTGTCAACCAATTCGCAGCAAGCTCTGACGGTAAGCCGCCAGCAGCCGATATCACGCGGTCGCGCGGATCGCACACCTCATTGATCGCGCCAATCACGTGCGCATACGAAATCGGCCGATTGGTTCCCTCTTTATCCTGCGGGCTGATATTATCGCTCACATAATCATGCCAAGCTTGGCGCTGGTCCTTGGCGAAGCGACTCCAGCTTTCCGACGCTCGATAGGACAAAAGCGCTTGGCCTAGATCCTGCAACGCGAGTTTAGCATCGCCGACAACAGGCAATGCGCGATGCTTACCCGCATCATAACGACCAACATTGATGGTGATGATCCGTGCATCACGATCAAACGCCGTCCATGACCCCGTGGTAAAATCCTGCAAACGCGTTCCAATTGCGAGAATAACATCCGCCTTCTCGCCGATGGCATTTGCCGAGTTTGAACCCGTTACGCCAATTGCGCCACAATTTAGCGGATGGCTTGCGAGCAAATTCGCTCGACCCGCAATCGTCTCGACAACGGGGATTTCATGCGCTTCGGCGAAAGCGCGCAGCTCTTCTGTCGCTTTGGAATATTGTACACCGCCGCCGGCGATGATCATCGGCCGCTTGGCGGTTTTCAGAAGCGCGACCGCATCGGCAATATCACGCGAATCGGGCGCTTGCCGTCTGATCCGATGCACACGCCGCTCGAAAAATTCAACCGGGTAATCATAGGCCCATCCCTGAACGTCCTGCGGAAGACCAAAAAAGGCAGGGCCGCAATCGGCAGGATCGAGCATCGTCGCAATTGCAGCGGGCAATGATTGAATGATTTGCGCAGGATGGGTGATGCGGTCCCAGTAGCGCGTAACGGATTTGAATGCGTCATTCACGGTAGTCGTCGGATTGGAGAAATGTTCGAGCTGCTGCAACACGGGATCAGGCAGGCGCGTGGCATAAGTATCGCCACACAAAAGCAAAAGCGGTAAGCGATTGGCATGTGCTACAGCCGCCGCTGTCACCATATTGGTTGTGCCCGGCCCCGCCGAGGCCGTTGCGAACATAATGCGTTGGCGCAGTTTGGCCTTTGAATAGGCGATGGCCGCAAGCGCCATGGACTGTTCATTCTGTCCACGCCACAAGGGCAAAATGTCACGATGCTGATACAGTGCCTCGCCCAAGCAAATGACATTACCGTGCCCGAAAATGCTGAAACCGCCGGCGATGAGCCGCTCCTCGCCCTTTTCCGTCTCGATATATTGCGCCGCAAGATGTCGAACCAAGGCCTGCGCCATTGTTAGGCGAATAGTTTTTGCTGCGTGTTCCATGGTGATGAATACCTCTCTTGACGATCAAGACTAATTACTATCCAAATAAATTGCAATCGGTTGCAAAAAGGATCCGGAACGGTGAAAGAGATCGGAATTGGAGTGATTGGCGCGGGCTATATGGGCAAAGCCCATTCGGTCGCGATGGCCGCTGTCGGCGCCGTATTTAAAATAAATTTGCGCCCCGTTCTCGAGATGATTTGCACCACATCGCCGGAGGGGGCCGCAGCCCGCGCGCGGGAATTCGGCTTTAAGCGGTCGACATCCGACTGGCGCGATTTGGTAAACGATCTAAAAGTGAACGCGATCATCATCGCAAGTCCACAGGAAACACATCGCGAGATTGCGCTCGCCGCATTTGCAACAGGCAAGCCGGTCTTTTGTGAAAAGCCACTCGGTAATTCCATACAGGACGCGCGGGATTTGACGCGCGCGGCCGAACAAAGTGGCCTGCCGAATATGGTCGGGTTCAATTATATCAGAACGCCCGCATCGCAGCTTGCGCGCGAAATCGTTCAATCCGGAGAGATCGGCGACATCACTTATTTTCGTGGCGAGCATACGGAAGATTTTCTCGCCGATCCGCGCGCGCCAGCCAATTGGCGAACCGATGGGCGCCCCAATGGCAATATGGGTGATCTTGCGCCTCATATTATCAATGGCGCATTGGCGCTTTCCGGTCCTATCCGCTCCGTTGTCGCCGATATTGAGATTGTTCACAAGACTAGGCCGACTGAAAATGGCCCTCGCGCCGTCACGAATGATGATCAAGCGCATATGTTATGCAGATTTGAAAATGGTGCGATGGGCTCGCTCTTTATCAGCCGCATCGCGACCGGTCGCAAGATGGGCTACGCCTATGATATTTATGGCACCAAAGGTGCTATCCGCTTTGATGGTGAAGACCAGAATGCACTGCATCTTTATCGTATGGATGGACGTAGTGACCGGCTGGGATTTACAAAAATTCTAACGGGTCCGGAACATCCCGATTACAAAGCATTTTGCCTCGGTCCTGGCCACGGCACTGGCTATCAGGATCAGATCATCATTGAAGCGCGCGACTTTTTGTTGGCAATCGAAACAGGCCGCGCAGTCTGGCCTACCTTTCGCGACGGTTTACGCGTGAGTGAAACAATTGAGGCAGCCTTTCTCTCTCAACAGGAACGGCGCTGGGTTGAATTGACAGAAATTTCGGGAAGGTAAAAGCATGACAATAGCGATCGGCAATGCGCCATGTTCCTGGGGCGTGGAATTTCCGGATGATCCGCGCAACCCGCCTTGGCAGCGCGTCCTCGATGAATGCAAAGCTGCGGGATATACGGGCATTGAACTCGGACCAATCGGCTTTATGCCCGAGGATCCGCATGTGTTGGGTGATGCGCTCGCCGCGCGGGGTCTCACTTTGATTGGCGGCGTTGTCTTTCGGCCATTTCATGATGGCGCGAAGTGGGATGAGGTGATGGATGCGTCCGTTCGTACATGCCGCGCGCTTGTTGCGCATGGCGCCAAGCATCTTGTGTTGATTGATTCGATTTCACCACGTCGTGCACCGACCGCCGGACGCCCCGACGAAGCCGAGCAGATGGGAAATGATGAATGGAACGCTTTTTGTGACCGGTTTCGCACCATCGCGAAAATGGGAACAGAAGAATACGGCTTAACCGTTTCCGTTCATCCACATGCGGCTGGCTTTATCGATTTTGAGCGCGAGACGGAGCGACTTCTTGCCGAAATTGATTCCAAAATTCTGAAGCTCTGCCTTGATACAGGCCATTCACACTATGCGGGTTTTGATCCAGTAGCCTTTATGAAGCGGTATCGTGAACGACTTGCTTATGTGCATTTCAAAGATATCGATCCGAATATTCGCGCAAAGGCCGTAGCCAATCGAACCGGTTTTTATGATGCATGCGGGCAAGGCATTTTCTGCAATCTCGGTAAAGGTATGACCAATTTCAAAGCCGTGCGCGATCTGCTTCTCTCCACGGCGTATGAAGGTTGGTGCACTGTTGAACAGGATTGCGATCCGACTGGGCCGACATCACCTGTTGATGATGCACGCGCGAACCGCCAATTCCTGACATCAATCGGATTTTGAGAAGGATAACAAAAATGGCGATTTTGAAATGGGGTATGATTGGCGGCGGCGAAGGAAGCCAGATTGGTCCGGCCCATCGCATGGCAACATCCGTTGACGGGCTCTTTCAATTTGCGGCAGGCGCGCTTGATGTCGATCCCGCGCGCGGGCGTGAATTTGGCCAACGTTTTGGCCTTTCTAAAGATCGCGCATATGGTGACTGGAAAGAAATGCTTGCCGGCGAAAAAATTCACCCAGACCGGATTGATCTCGTCACCGTCGCAACGCCGAATTCAACTCATTACGAAATCACAAAAGCATTTCTTGAAGCCGGCATCGCAGTCTTATGTGAAAAGCCGATGACAGTGACAGTCGATGAAGCGGAAGATATTGCCGCCACCGCAAAACGGACCAAAACAATTTGTGCCGTTAATTATGGTTACAGCGGATATCCTTTGGTGCGTGAGATGCGCGCTATGATCAAGCGCGGCGATCTAGGTAAAATTCGTTTGATCCGTACAGAATTTGCGCATGGATTTCATGCCGATGCTGCTGATGCCAATAATCCGCGCGTGCGTTGGCGTTATGATCCGGCACAAGCAGGCATCTCGGCACAGTTTGCGGATTGCGGCATTCACGCTCTGCATCTGGCAAGCTTTGTTTCAGGCCAAGATGCAAAAGAACTTTCGGCAAGTTTTGCATCACTACTGACCGAACGCACGCTAGAAGATGATGCGTGGGTGTCGATCCGAATGGACGGCGGCGCATTGGTCCGACTTTGGACAAGCTCCGTCGCTGTTGGCCGCATGCACGGATTTAATATTGAAGTATTCGGAGAAAAAGGCGGTTTGCGTTGGGCGCAAGAATCGCCAAACCAGATGTTCTTCACGCCACTCAATGGCCGCACACAAATCGTCGAACGTGGTGGCGCTGGCCAGTCCCCAGAGGCCGCACGCGCAACACGCATCACCATCGGTCATCCAGAAGGGTTTACAACTGCCATTTCGAATATCTATGCCGATCTTGCGGAAGTCATCTCTGCCAAGAAAGCGGGCCGTCAGCCAGATCCCCTTGCTCTGTCTTACCCAACCGCTGTTGATGGCTTGCGTTCGATTGCGGCGATCGGTGCAGCCGTTCAATCGAACAATGACGGAGGTCGATGGCTCGACGCGCGTCCACCTTCACTGCGGTGACGGACATATAAGTATGCCAGTGACCTATCTGCTCCAGTAAATTGTGTAATTTAAAAATGGTAGCGGAGGGTCGCAGCTCACAAGGGAGAAGTTGCTTGGCTCAACTCAAATCGTCAGAGCGTCGTATTAAGGAATAGCCCTGCTCTTTCAAGCAGGACCACAGGCCTCTTGGGGAGATGTCTTAGTTAATTCTCTTAAGCGGCCTTGCGGATGACACCACGAGCAGGATCAACTGCTTTAGCATCTGTGAACAAGGCAGCCCTCTCGTCGACGATTATTCCAAGCTTGGTAAGGTTACAGTCTATCATATCGTAAGCTTCTGAACGTCTATTATACGATACTTGAAGACGCGGATACTTAAAACGGCCTTAGTTGCTGCCTTGGAACTTCGGCAGTTTTGGTTCAAAATGTGAATCAAAATCTTTAGTTAAAATTCAGGAGCCATCTGATGTCGATGCATTCCACCCCCGCTCATGGCACGTACCCAATGCTTTTTTCATTTTTCGATGAATTCCAGAAATTGCGGCGGAACGCTTTTGAACGACAAGTGGAAGCAGCAATTTTAAGTGGAGCGTCTGGTGTCGCCGTATTGGGGCTTGCAACGGAGGTTTCAAAACTTAGCTCAAGTGAACGTCGAAGCGCTATTGAGTGGGTCATACAGGCTGTAAAAGGGCGCGTTCCTGTTGCTGTCACCGTGGCGGACGGTAATGTTTACGATATGATCGAGAGTGCTCAATTCGCGGAGCGAGCGGGTGCTAACTGGCTTATTCTACAACCACCACGCCCACCCGCATCGGGTGCAGATTTAATTAAGTTTTTTGGTAGTGTTGCAGATTCGGTCACGATTCCGGTCGGGATTCAGAATGCGCCGGAATTTCTTGGCATTGGATTGACGCCTTTTGAATTTATAACACTTGCCGATCAACATCCTAATGTACAAATTGCAAAAGCTGAATGTAGTGCAGTGATGGTTAAACTGTTGATTGATACAGTCGGTGATCGATTACGTGTCTTTAATGGTAGGGCAGGCCTTGAGCTTGTTGATAATTTTCGCGCGGGCGTCCACGGTATGATACCTGGCATTGAAGTGATCGATCTTCAAGTTGCTGTAGAGCGATCCATGCGCGAGGGCCGTGAGAGCGAGGCAGAGGCCCATTATGCAACCATGCTACCGGCCATCACCTTCGCCATGCAAGGCATCGCGCATCTTGTGCAATATGCAAAGTTGATTGCGGCCTATCGTCTCGGTATCGCTCCGAGCGTTGACCGTATTCCAGCCGATAAAGCGACAGAATTTGGCAAAGCAATCGCTAGACGATTGGCGGATCAGCTTGGACAACTTCCAGGTTAAGTCGCTCATAAAAAAGGCTGACTGAAAGGCAGCCTTTTAAGATCTTCGGAAGACGTTTAAGTTTTACCGTCCGGTTATGGACTGACGCCTTACACGACGCTCGATGATGGTCTGCAAGACAACAGAGATCACGATGACGAGACCGAAACAAAGCTGCGTATAAAAGGCATTGATGCCTGCCGAGACGATGCCGGCATTGATCGCACCGATAATATAGGAAGCGACCAGCGATCCCACGATGCTGCCTGTTCCACCAAAAACCGAAGTTCCGCCTAAGAAGACCGATGCAATCGTGTTGAGAAGAAATCCGTCACCCGTTGTAGGCCAGAAATAAAAACCAACAAAACTTGTCATCAGGCCAGCAAAGACTGCGACAACGCCGACCAGCATAAAGGCCCTTGTCTTCACGCTCACGACATTGATGCCCATCAACCGTGCGCTTGTTGGGTTATCTCCCACCAGAAACACATGAGCGCCAAACCGAGTACGGTTGAGCAGTACCCATAATAGGCCAGCAAATAGCAAGGCCCAAAGCGACTGAACAGGAACACCATAGATTGTGCTCGTGAAGAGAGCTTGTTCCATCGGATAATTTTCTTCGGTGAGTGGAACACCGGTGCCATTCATCAAGATCAGTTCAACGCCACGATACAGAAAGGATGTACCAATCGTAATAACAAGAGATGGAATGTTTAGGCGTGAAATCAACGCACCATTGACCCAACCGCAAAGCGCACCTGTTGCAAAACCGGCAAGCAGAGCAAGCCAATGAGGCATGCCTGCTTTTGCCATTAAGCAAAAAATGGCGGTACCTAGCGCCATGATGGAAGGAAATGAAAGATCGATTTCGCCCGTGATGACAACGAAGGTTAAAGCTAATGCAATGATGGCAAAAAGTGGCGTTGTCTGGGCGAAGGCCGCGTAGATATCGGGGTCAAGAAAAACAGTGGGTGCGGCAATAACGAAGCCTAGCCACATTGCAATTCCAACACCGATGATGCCGATTTGCGAGCCGTAACGGCGCATGATGGATGGAGGCGCTACGCGGTTGTTTTTCGCGGGTGATTGAACGTCAGTGGACATGGTTATTAATCCTTTCAGATCAATCAATTGAGCCGGAGCGGGCGACGCGATAAAGGCGAGCGATCAAATCATCTATCGTTATTTCAGATTTACGATAAACGCCGGCAACACGACCACGATCGAGCACATATAGCCTGTCAACGACCGGATAGACGTGGAAAATATTATGGTCGATAAAGATCGCCGATTTTCCGGCCTTTTTAATGCCTTCGACGAAATCGAGTGTCTTTTTGGTTTCTGAAAGCGACAGGCCCATTGTTGGCTCATCGAGAATCACGAGTTTCGCATCAAAATAAAGGGCGCGTGTAATCGCAACACCCTGCTTCTCGCCCCCCGACATTGTGGTGACGACGTTATCGGGATGAACGGCGGCCGAGGTAAAGCCCATATGCTGGCTCATCAGGCGCGCCGCTTCCGATCGCATGCGTTTAACGTCGAGTAGTCCCCATTTCGTTCGCGGTTCTCGCCCCATAAACATATTGCGCCAAATCGGTTGCTTCTCGCAAAGAGCGCGTTCTTGATAAACGGTCTCAATGCCGAGGGATCGCGCTCGAGCCGTTGACCAATCATCAATACGATTCCCGTTGAAAAAGATTTCACCTCCCTGATCAGGTGCGTGATAGCCCATGACAGTTTTAACGAGTGTCGATTTACCGGCACCATTGTCACCCAATAGACCGACGATCTCTCCGGGATAGACGGCAAAATCGACTTCCGATAGCGAACGGACTTCACCGAATGTCTTGGAGACTTTGCGGAGTTCAATCACGGGTGTTTGCCCTGATTTTTCATGAACTGACATTTAAACCTCACCTTTAAGGGGCAGATGAGGGGCCTTTCGGTCCCTCATCCACTGGAGTAAAATAACACGCTAAACGCGTGTTCGCCTGTTAGCGAATTTCTTGCGCCGCAAGAGGAGCAACCGCTGCCACGTTTGTCTTATCGACGAATGCACCGGCGGTATTGATATCAAGACCGGAGAAACCAAACTTCTTTGTCATGCAGATGTTTAGGATTGGAATATAACCCTGCAAGAAAGGCTGTTGGTCGATAACAAGATTTTGATACCCGTCTTCAATGGCCTTTGCAGTGTTGGGCGACATATCAAAACCAGCGAAGAGAACCTGACCAGGCTTCAACGATGCTGCCTTTGCATAAACGGAAACGTTTGACGTCAAACCGCCATGGTCGGTGACAACAACTTTTATTTCCGGGTTTTTCTTCATCACACCAACGAAGGTGGCCGTTCCGGCGTTCGGATCAGCGTTCGTAGCAGAGTCGATTTCTTGGTAGATAACCTTAACGCCTTGCTTCTCAAAAGCATCAACAACACCAACGGTACGTTGACCACGATCACCGCCTTGTCCCTTAAGACCCCAGACAAATACGGAGTCGCCAGACTTCAGGCCTGCACGTTTGGCGGCCTCGGAACCGAGCGCGAAGCCGGCTTTGTAGTTTGGTGCACCAACATAGCCAAGACCTTGAGCGGAGTATTTTTCCTGCGCCTTTGGCAAGGACGTGTTGAGGCTTGTAAAGATCGTGCCCTGCTTGAAGGCCTGATCAACCAGCGGATCGGTTGCATCATCACCGCCGAAGCCATAGGTTGCAATGCCATCCACCTTGGTGGCAATGGCTTGCTTAATCTGGGTCAACATTTTGTTTGGATCCCAGTCCGAGAAATAATATTGAACCGTTGGTCCAAGATCGAGCTCCGCTTGGCGGAAACCGTTATACACATTGTTGGCAAACACGCCGCCTTGCGGACCGCCTGGGAAAGCAGCGATTTTTACACCTTCGCACCACTTCGCCTTCGGGTCCGTTGCAAATGCGCCAGTCGCTGTTCCCAGCAGTGCCGCGACACCAACAGAAGCCAAGACGGCCTTCCGGATCGTTTGAGCTTTCATTATCGTCCTCCCAATAGAACGCTTAAGGGTTGTCGGGCATTTGCTTGCCCGTTTAGCAGCCTGCTTTCGCAGGATCTCGGTAAAGCTTCACGCATTGAGGTCCTCGGCGGCAATATCGAGGAGGTGAAGCATTGCATGATGGGCTCCGTCGGGATCGCGCATTCGGATCCTTTCCAGAATATGCTTGTGAGCGTTCATGACGTCTGTATCCATGAATTCAGATGTAACAAAAAAAGCAGCGCGTAGTGCTGCTTCAATCGTTCCCGCAAGCGCCTTAAAAACAATATTATGGCTGGCATTCATGATCGCTCGGTGAAACTGAACGTCGGCTTCGTTGCATGCCAACATATCATGAGGGACAGCGCGCTCCATGGCCAAAAAGGCCGCTTCAATTGCAGCAAGATCATGTGCGGTCGCGCGCTGTGCTGCAGCACGGGCCGCAGCGGGTTCCATGACACGGCGTGATTCAACAAGGCTATCGCGAAATTGATGGTCAGCGCGCAAATTTGGATGCCAAGACAAGACATCAGGGTCGAGAAATCTCCAATCCTCTTGCATGCGGACGCGAATGCCAACACGGGGACGACTTTCAATGAGGCCCTTGGCAGACAGGACCTTTACCGCTTCTCGGATGGTCGTGCGGCTTACACCGAATTTTAAGGATAATTCCGCTTCGCCGGGAAAGGCTTCACCGGGCCGATACTCGCCCGCTAGAATGCTTCCGCCAATTGAGCGGACCACGGAACCGTGCATTTTCCCGTTCGCGCCCGTCTCCGTTCGCGTCATTTGTGACGAGGGATCAATGGCCTCTGCGACACTCAAAAGCTTGTTCCTCATTCGTGGTACAAAACGGAGCGGCCACCGTCGATTACAATGGCCGTTGCATTGATAAAGGGCGCTTCATCCGAGCCTAAGAAAACCGCTGTCATTGCAACCTCTTCAGGTTTGCCGATGCGCTTTGGCGGATGCAATTCGTAAGTGCGTTGTCGCTCTGCCGACGGATCTGGAAACGTGTTCCAGTATTCAACCGCAATCTGCGTTTCTATATAACCGGGGGAAATGGCATTCACCCGAATTCCATCGGGCGCATATTGAATTCCTAAGGCGCGTGTTAAGCCTAGTAGGCCATGCTTTGCGACGGGATAAGGAAATGTATTGGGGATAATGGCGAAGGAGTGGACTGAGGCAATATTAACGATGGCTCCTGCCCCTTGCGCGCGCATCGACGGCAAGAGTGCTTTTGTGCAGTGCCAAACTCCTTCAAGATCCACCGCAAAACAGCGCCGCCAGTCCTCTTCCGTTGTTTCAAGCGGCTCACGAAAAACATTAATTCCAGCATTATTGACGAGAATATCGACGCGACCAAAAGCGTCCAGCGCGGTCTTTGCCATAGCCTCGCAGCTGGAAGGAATTGCGACATCTGTTTCGATGAGCAAAGCTTCAGCTCCTGAAGCCAGAAGCGATTCTACAACGACTTGACCGGTCTTGGCGTTGCGTTCGGCGATGATGACGGTTGCGCCTTCGCGCGCATAGGCCCGCGCGGTGGCTTCACCAATGCCTTGGCCGCCTCCTGTAACAACCGCAATTTTTCCTTTGAGGCGATCAACCATCGGCTTCACCAATCGACAATGGTGCCATCTTCCAAGACGGCATTGGTGGTATGATAAATTTCTGGCGCGAAAGGATGTGCCGCGCACGCCTTCTCATTAACTTCGATACCGAGACCTGGTGCTTCTGGCACTTCCCAGCACCCATCCACCATGCGGATCGGTCCTTGGACGACGTCAAAATACCATGGAACGGCGCCAACCATTTCTTCTTGTATTATATGATTGGGTGTTGAAACGGCAAAATGTAAAGCGGCAACACCAGCAATGGGCCCCAGAGGATTATGAGGTGCGACGCCGATTGAGCAAGCGTCGGCCATTGCTGCAATTTTCTTAGCTTCCAACAATCCGCCGCAATGGCAGATATCAGGCTGAGCAATATCGATCGCGCGCGATTGAAACAATTCATTGAATTCAATTCGATCAACTAATCTTTCCCCGGTTGCTAGCGGTACCTTTGTCTTTGCCGCTATTGCAATAAGCCCCGCAGTATCGCCCGGAGGTAGAACTTCCTCGACAAACATCGGCCGGCCTGGTTCGAGTGCTTCGATATAAGCCAATGCAGCGCCGACGCTGGCAGTGCGCCCATGAAAGTCGATCATGATCTCAACAGAAGGCCCCACGGCGTCTCTAAGCGCTTCCATCAGGCGGGCGACCTTGTCGATCTCGGCGAGCGGCGCATGAAAGTGTGTGTAGGGGATGAAAACCGCTTTAAACGCCTTATAGCCTTTATCCACGACGTCGCGAGCACGTTGCACCAAGGGCTCTGCATCCATGGACTCATACACGGCTCGCATATCGCCAAGACCGAGATGGGTATAAACGGCCACCTTATCGCGTACTTTGCCGCCTAAAAGTCGCCAGACCGGTACGTCTAAGGACTTGCCTAGAATATCCCAAAGCGCAATTTCGATCCCTGAAACGGCGCTCATTCCAATCACGCCCAGACGCCAAAAGCTCTGCTTCTTCATGATCCGGACGAGTTGCTCAATATCGCGGGGGTCTTTTCCAATAAGAAGCGGTGCAAGGTCTTCAACTGCGCCAGCCACAGCGCGCGTCTTCCATTCGAGCGTCGCTTCACCCCAGCCATAAAGGCCGGGTTGGTCGGTCTCCACGCGCACAAAAACCCAATTGCGCATTTCGGCATTGACCACGCGCGTCGTGATGGACACGATCTTCACAGCCATTCCCTCCCGCCCTCCATTTTTGGAGGTTGCTCCAACCTTAAGTCGGAATTATCATATAATTGGCATTCTAAAAACCGATAATAAACTTTGTCAAGGCATGCACCGGTCGCCTGCCGATCTTTTTAGGGAGGGATAGCGATGAAGATTACAGCGCTTAAAACCTATATCGTGGCTCCAAGGTGGCTTTTCCTAAAAGTCGAAACCGATGAGGGCATATCAGGCTGGGGTGAACCCGTCCTAGAAGGCCATGCCGAAACATTAGCAGCAAAAATTACCGAACTCTCCGATTTCGTCATCGGGTTGGATCCACGACGGATCGAAGATATCTGGCAGATGCTGTATCGCAACGGATGTTACCGAGGCGGGCCCGTTTTGATGAGCGCCATATCGGGCCTTGATACCGCGCTGTGGGACATCAAGGGGCGCGCTTTAGGGGTTCCCATTTACGAACTTCTCGGTGGTCCGGTTCGCGATACTGTGCGCAGCTATTGCTGGATTGGGGGGGACCGTCCAAGGGGCTTAATCGAAGGCGCAAAAGCATTGCGTGACAAAGGCTTTGATGCCGTCAAATTTAATATCTGCGAAGAACTACAAATGGTTGATACCTATGCAAAGGTTGATGGGATCATTCAAAGCTTATTCGAATTGCGCAATGCTGTAGGGGCGACCATGGATCTCGCTTTTGATTTTCATGGTCGCGTGCATCTGCCGATTGCACGTGTCTTATTGAAAGAGCTTGAATCGCTTCGTCCGATCTTTGTCGAAGATGCTGTCGTTTCCGCCATGGTTGAAAGCATGGCGGATTTGGCACGTTCAACATCGATCCCTTTATGTATCGGAGAGCGACTGCACTCGCGCTATGATTTTAAAAAAGTATTCGAACTGCGCGCCGCTCAAGTCATTAATCCCGATCCCGCGCATGTGGGCGGAATTTCAGAGACGATCCGAATTGGCCATTGGGCTGAGGCATATGATGTCGCCTTGGCACCGCACTGCCCGTTGGGGCCGATTGCTTTGGCTTCCTGCCTTCAAGTAAACGCTGTTTGCCATAATGCTTTTATTCAAGAACAGAGCCTTGGGATTCATTATAATCAAGGCGGAGATCTCTTGGATTATACTTTGCCGGGACGCGGTTTCACATTGACGAATGGCCGCCTCACTATTCCTACGGGACCTGGGCTTGGTATCGAGGTGGATGAGGAAAAAGTGATTGAGGCATCCAAAATAGGCCATAAATGGCGCGCGCCGATATGGCGTCACCAAGATGGTTCAATTGCGGAATGGTGAGCAAACCATCGGAATTAGGGTTCAATCAAATGAGTAGAAGGGCAGAACGATGAAGGCCGAATTAGCGATGCAAGCCGCCAATGAACTCGGTGAGGGTATTGTCTGGTCCCAGTTCTATTCCGAAGTTTTTTGGACTGATATTATAGGCAAAACATTTTGGCGTTTTGATCCAGCAACCCAACTTGGACGCCCGTATAAACTCGATGAACGGCTCGCTAATTTTGCAATGCTACCCGATAATACCATGATCGCAGGGTTCGCTTCGGGATTAGCCCACTACAACCTTCAAACAAGCGAACGCACACCGATCGCTATGATTGAAGCCGATTTACCGACGACGCGCCTAAATGATGCAAAATTGGATCGTCAGGGTCGCCTTGTTTTTGGGACTATGGATGAGAGCGCCGGCGGACCAGAACCAATCGGACAGGTATGGAGCTATGACGGTCAAGCGGTGCCACGGGTTTTATTTGGAGGGGTTCGCATAAGCAATAGCATTGCATTCTCGCCCGATGGCCGTTTGATGTATTTTGCCGACACACCAAACCGGCGGATTGATGTATTCGATTATGATCCAATAACGGGTACGCCTTTTAACCGACGCGTCTTCGCAGATTGCAATGAAGCAGCGGGCTATCCCGATGGTTCCACCATTGATTCGGAAGGCTGCCTGTGGAATGCTGAATGGGGTGGATCGCGTGTTGTCCGTTATACGCCTGAGGGAGAAGTAGATCAGATTATTGATGTACCGGCACCCTTTGTTACATGCTGCTCCTTCGGTGGCCGCGATCTGAAAACTCTATATATCACAACGGCAAGGGTCGGAATGGGCCAATCAGATTTGCAAGCTGCCCCCTTGTCGGGATCGCTTTTTGCCGTCGAGCTAGATGTGGCTGGATTAATTGATACTCAATTCAATTTTGTTATTTGAGTTTTACCATATGTCGTTATGCAGCTTTAATTTTACTGGTGCTGCCGGAGAGGATTGAACTCTCGACCTCTCCCTTACCAAGGGAGTTCTCAATAAATACCGCAGGTCTACCCCCGAATAAATAACCCACCCTGGAGCATGACATCTGGGTCGATTAAAGAGTTTGGCTTTGGCGCCCCTCACACAAATTAGTTTTTTTTGCTGTTGTATTTATGGTTTATATGTGTCATTAATAAGAAATGGCTCATGATCTCGCACACCTTCAAACCCGCATGGCGACCCTCCGGCTTAACCACGGCCAGGTGGCTCAGGTCATGGACGATACAGGACTTGCATCGGGCATGGTGCCGTCGGCTCGGCATGCCATGATCCGGAAATTGAGACGAAGTGACGTGCCTTTCGGCAAGGGCGAAATTGTCAAAGAAAGCGCCCGGGACGAGGTCATTTACGAATTTGTCCATCTGGCCGAGCTCGGTTTGGCCATGAAACTACTTAGCGACGGGATCCGCTTCGGTCACGTTATAGAACTCGTTAGCAGACATCGGTCCGTGCTCCGGCCTTTTTATAAAGAAGCGCTCCTTGAGGCCGAAAGCGGACGGGGAACGTCAATCCCGCTGACAATGCTTGATCCAACGGGAACTAATCCGAAGAGCGGCGAGCCTGACTACCCTCAGGCGGCGGGTCTATATCTGGATTTTAGAGCCACGCAACAAAATGGGGTTCTCTTGTTGTCGGAGCCCAAATTGCTTGATCCCAAAGCTGCTATTTTGCATCTCACTGGCCTTCAAGATGGGCTTTACCCTCTGCCGCTCGTTTCACTTAGCCAAATTTGTACCCGTATCGAGAAAGTCGCATCCGCGACGCTACCAGTTAAACGCGGCCCCAAACCCCGTAACTGATTAAGGAAACTCCCCATGCACGAGGCGTCACGAATAATTTATGATACAAATATAACGAATTTAGATAAGCAAAATGTTCAAAGGTCTCAAAATCAAAGCGCGCAGCCGCACCCTGCGCTGATCGAACTCGCCCGCACACTAGGCCGGCAGGCGGGCCGGTTTTTCGCCGAAAACCGGTTTCGTGCACTCGGCGCGATCGAGCTTCATCGCCTCCAAATGGAAGCCAAAGCGAGGCGGGAACTGAATGGAGGAGCTGTCTAAATGTTGAAATCAGCCTCACCCAACCACAATTGGAAATCCTCAATTAAAACAATGCACTATCGAGTATGAAGATTTATCGGTAATGAAGTTAACTTGCTACTTTAATACCGATGATCTATTCTCTTTTAACGTTCACAACCCCGAGTAGTCGATGATGAAGACCTCATACGAGACAAATTTCAGGCAATTAGACAAAAATTCCGGCAAAAAGGGCCAGAAATCAGCCTATTGGTCGCTATTGATCAACGGAATCGTCGATACGTACGATAAATCGCACATCAATCAATTCGGACGATACTGTTCAGAGGCCGACCTCGAGCCTTGGGAAGTCACGAATGGCATTCTCGACGCCTATGAAGGTAACGGGATCACATCGGGCAAAACACCTTCCCGAGCCAAACAGGCTCGGCGTGATTTAACAAAGGTGTGGAACAGCCTCGTATCAACCCAACCGGGTTGGCCCCAAATAAAATTGGACCTCATTGACAGCCGGCCAACACGTTCGCTCACCCTATCCGATCTACCGAATTCATTTGAAAATGACCTTTCAAGATTCCTCATTCGGTCTGGACCAAAAAAACTGTTCGAGAAGTCTAATTTCAAACCTCTCAGCCCCGCATCCCAACACGATCGCCACAAGAAGATCCTTTTGATGGTAACTATTCTCGTCCAGTCAGGAACAGCACCTGATACAATACGATCTTTAGTAGACCTCGTTAGCCCTCACGCACGAGAGGTCATATTAGGCACGCTTTGGGATCGTTCGGGAGAAAAGCCAAATGCCCACTTTTATAATTTGGCGCGCCTAATGAGCCAAATTGCTAAACATCATGTGAAGGTATCGGCTGACGAGTTGGAAAAATTCAAGGCCGCTGAAGCCAATTTGCGACCTGAGCACTCAGGTATGACAACCAAAAATGAAAAGCGTCTCAGACTACTCACAAACCCGGATAACATTAGAAAAATTATCCGCCTACCCTTCGATACCATATTGGCTATGGATCATTCAAAGCCGACTGTACTAAAAGCTGTCGAGGTTCAATCGGCCATTGCTGTTGTCACACTTCTCATCGCGCCTATTAGAGAGAAAAATCTTGCCGCTCTCGATATTGATATAAACCTCCATCAAGTACGCGATGAAGAGTGGTTCCTTGTAATTCCGGGAAAAGATGTCAAAAACAAGCAAGACCTAAGTTTTCCGATCCCCAAAAATATCGTCGATCTATTTAAAACTTACATCAATATCTACCTGCCGCTACTTAAAAAGAGTCCAACAAGGAAACTTTTTATTTCACTCAATGGTCGTGAAAAGAAAGCGAATGAAATTGGGTCCCAACTTCCAAAATTTATTAAAAAGTATACCGGCTTAATAATGAACGTACATTTATTTCGACATTTCGCGGCCTATCTTTATCTTAAATCTAACCCAGGCCAATACGAAACTGTTCGGCAGCTTTTAGGGCATACCGACATCAAAACGACCTATCGATTTTACACAAAACTGGAGCAAGAGGACGCATTTCGTCATTACGACAATATCCTGGATAATTTTCGAAAGGGAGATGTTAAATGATTAAAACTCCCGAGCTTGTCTTCCATTGCTTAAAGCTTCACGATTGGCCGGTTCATCATCAAAATCCGTGGAATAAATCTTTTAATAAGCGCGGCTTATTTTCTAAGCCTGGACCGGCAACTAAATGGCGTGAGAAGACAGTCCAAAAAAATAAAAAAGGATACGGTATTTGGCTAAATTGGATAATTTCGCGATCTGGAGTTTCTAAAGACGCGATCAATGCGAGCAAGCCGGATGATCTCGTAACACAGGAAAATGTCACAAATTATATTCTTGATCTACTGAACTCTCGGGCAAGTCTTACAGTCGTAAATCGCATTCAGGAATTATATGACTGTGTTCGGGTTATGATGCCAGAAATGCCCAAAAGTCATTGGGAATGGTTAAAAAACGCTTGGATGAACCTTCGTAACGATGCCTATCCTGTTCGTAATAAGCTCCTTCGATTAAAAGAAGCAGATCAACTTGAGGCATTGGGCTTCAAGCTCATGCAACAAGCTGAAACAGCGCAAATCAGAGATTATCATCAGAAATCAGGACTTACGGAAATTCAACGTGCCCTGATGTATCGCGACGGTCTGATGATAGCGCTTCTGATCCGCAGACCCTTTCGCATTGAAAATTTTTATTCACTTTCAATTGGTATTAATTTCCTGATCGATGATACGGGATCTTCATTCGTATTTCAGGCGGATCAAATGAAGGGGAAACGTGCCATGTCCGTTCCCTTTCCATCGAATCTGAATGCCTACCTCAAGCGTTACTTGGATATTTTTCGTCCAATACTTCTCAAGAATTCTCCAACATCTAAGAAAATTTCCAATAACGCCTTATGGATATCTCGTTATGGAACAGACCTAACCCAAGGTCCGTTGCGGGTTGCTATCTACAAGCGCACCCAGATGGAATTTGACGTCAGAATTCCACCTCATTGGTTTCGCGATTCTGCTGTAACAACCATGATCCACGATACCCCAGAATCGGCTAAAATCACGGGGTTGATCTTAGGACACGTAACACCGGATGTTTCTCAAAAGCATTATAATCAGGCCAAGATGATCTATGCATCACGCCGTCACTATCAAACTATCCACCAACTAATCACTGATTTATACGCAGAAAATTCGTGAGCTAGGAGCACATTATGCGCGCGGTAATTTACGCAAGATACTCATCTGATTTACAACGAGAGGCTTCAATCGAAGATCAAGTTCGCGAATGTAATCGCCTTGCGGAAAAGCTTGGCTGTCACGTGATTGGAACATTTTTTGATTCGGCCATCAGCGGATCAACCGATAATCGCCCCGGCCTTCAATCCCTTTTGCAGCAGGTAAAATCAGGGTTAGTTGATGTTGTAATTGCAGAAGCTCTCGATCGCATTTCACGCGATCAAGAACATATTGCGGGTATTTTTAAACAAGTCTCATTCTGGCAAGCAAAAATACAAACAATTGCCGAAGGAGAAATTAGTGAACTTCATATCGGCCTTAAAGGCACGATGAATGCACTTTTCTTGAAAGATCTAGCCGAGAAAATTAGACGCGGACAAAAAGGAAGGGCGATTGCAAAACGTTCTCCGGGTGGTCTCCCCTACGGCTATGATGTTGTTCGGCGCTTTGGTTCCGACGGTAAACCTGATTCAGGCTTGCGGGCGATCAACCCTGAACAAGCAGCCGTAATTCGAGAGATCTTTTGTAAATACGGATCTGGTATCTCCGTTCGTACAATAGCAAAATCTCTTAATCAGTCAGGCATCAAGGCGCCGCGCGGCGGCCAATGGAATGTTTCAACCATCACCGGCAACCGGGCGCGTCGTGACGGCATTTTATGGAACGAAGCTTATCTGGGCAAAGTTCTCTACAACCGTCAAAAGTTTGTAAAAGATCCAAAAACGGGAAAGCGTATACCGCGCATTAACCCTCAAAAGGATTGGGTTGTCACTGATGTCCCTGAGCTCAGGATTATCAGCGACGACGAATGGTCTTTGGTTCACCAGCGCCTCGATAGAAAGCAGGATTTACCTTTAACTAAAAGAAGGAATCCTCGCCGGCTATTCTCGGGTCTAATTCGTTGTAGCGAGTGCGGCGGCCCAATGACCATTGTTGGCGAAGGTCGAATTAGCTGCAGCAGTCATCGGGAAAAAGGTACATGTTCGAACAATAAAAAAATCTCGGTTGAGCGTGTGGAAAACGCCGTCCTAAATGGCATTAAAGAGCAAATGTTAGAACCAAGCCTGCTCCAGGAATTTGAGAATGCCTTTAATTCCACAATCAAGGAATTAGCCGAGAACGACTCGAATAATGCCCAAAGCCATCAAAAGTCACTTCTATCAATTACCCAGCAAATTGAGAGAATTGTCGATTCAATTACCGTTGCAGGACCAATGCCCTC
>CANGPL010000022.1 GCA_947455725.1 Hyphomicrobiales bacterium
AGGAGGCGCAGCATCACGCAACAAAATGGCTCTGGACATATAACAACGAACGCCCCAACATGGGCATTGGCGGAATAACACCCGCTCAGAAACTGAAATTGGCCGCCTAAGTTCTACTAATGAGTCCCGTCAAAAACGGGGGGATTACCGTTGATCAAGGTTGCATTCAGCTCTCCACGCGGTAAGACGTAGATATATTGGTAAATCGTCTCGGTGGAATTGCGCATCATTATGGCGTCGGTATAATCCATCCGCAACGGTCTGACGATCTTATCGGGCGGCCATTCCCCCATTGAGCCTCAACACACATATCGCCATAACTATGTGTGTTCCCGAAGAGCTTTTTCATGACCCCACGTCGACGCACCATCCGTTTCTGAGCTTTCCGATCAGAATAACAATATCGATACGCATATCGAACATAATTATTCTTCACTTATCTTAAACCGTAGAAGATGGGCGATCTATCTGCCGAGCCAGCTCATAGAAGGATAAACTTGCCGCCAACCTACTGTCGACGGTTTCTCTATCCTCAAGACTGCAGCGACTATATTGCTTCTGTTTCATGCAGAGCCTATATTTGACGCTGTGTGCGAGATTCCTGAAACCGCTAAAATATAAATTTTAAGTATATGCTCTTTATCGCTCATTCTTTATAGTCTTGAAATCAGTTTAA
This sequence comes from Hyphomicrobiales bacterium, assembly GCA_947455725.1. Lineage (GTDB taxonomy): Bacteria > Pseudomonadota > Alphaproteobacteria > Rhizobiales > Beijerinckiaceae > CAIUPE01. The sequence continues at coordinate 677 of CANGPL010000022.1, forward strand.
GTGAGTTATAAATAGCTCATCGTGGATTGTAGAAAGGGTCATTTTAAGATGAAATATTTCGCCCGCATAGATCTTTCGGTAGAGAACAACTCTCACACTCGGGCTTTTAATTTTATTAAATCGTTTGCAGGTGGCAAGTGTTTAAGGGTTCTTGAAGTCGGTTGTTCTGGTGGATATTTTGGTAAGGCCTTAGTAGACGATGGTCATTATGTCGTCGGCGTCGAGCCGGATGAGGAATCTTTTAATCATGCTTCTGGATTGCTGAACGAAACTTATAATGGCTTTCTTGATGATTTTTTTGATAATTATTCTAGCGGCAAGTTCGATATAATAACTTTTGGTGATGTTCTAGAGCATCTCGTCGATCCAACGGCAGCATTAGTGAGATCTGCAAAATTTCTGGCGCCGAATGGAGCGATTGTCGCCTCCGTTCCCAATGTTGCTCACTCATCTGTTAGGGCTATGTTATTGGAGGGTCGTTGGGATTATTCAGATTTGGGATTGCTTGATCGGACTCATCTTAGGTTCTTTACTCGTTCGTCGCTCATTGATATGTTTTCTGACGCTTCTTTTTCCGTTTTAGACGTTAAGCCGATAAAGCTAACGGGAAAAGAAGTAGATGTAATGGTTAAGATGAAACTTAAGCCTCATTTGTTGGACCTTGTAGAAGACCAGGCATTGGATGGCAGGTTTGAAGATTTTCAATACGTTTTGATTGCAAAGCCAGTTGATAATATCGATGAGGCTTATAGATCTAATTATAATATTAAAATGTTGCCATTTGAAGGTTTACGAGTTGCCGGCCTACTTCCCGATACTGCTTCTACGTTAGCTGAATTAAGATTCAAAATTCCATTACAGTTATGGTCTGAGAGTCAGGGAGCTGAAATTCAATTTCATAATCTTTATAAACTCAATAATGACTTATTGGCATGGGGCGACATTTTTATAATGCATAGAACTGCCGACCAATACACATTAAACATTATTGATATTATACATAAGTTAGGCAAAAAAGTAATATTTGATATGGATGATTTACTTACTGAAATTCCCGAGTTTTTGAGTCACCATGTTCAATCAAGAGAAAATACAAATTTTTTAATCAAAGCGATAGAATCCGCTGATATTTTAACGGCAACTACACAACAACTTCTTGATCATCTGCCTTCGAAGCAAAATTCCGTAATCGTGCCGAATTGCACTGAAGCATTTGGGAAGCCAATTAACCACTTTGACGTTCCTAGCAATGAGGTTAATATATTAATCGCTTCATCCGACCTTATTTTAGTAGATTTCTTATTAGAGCCCCTGAGATTAATACAAGAAAAATATAACGTTAAATTGCATGTCGTTGGGCCACCGTCCAAAGCTTTCCTAAAGGCTGGGTTAGATGTCAATTGTTATGATAATATGACCTATGGAAATTTCAGAAAATTTATTCGAGGCATGGATAATTTGATTGGAATTATTCCATTAGATCCATCAATTTTTAGCTCGTGTAAAAGTCCAATTAAATATTTTGATTATTCGTTGGCTGGCATCCCGATTATTTGTTCAAATGTGTTTCCTTATAAATTGCACGTTAAACAAGATTGGAACGGTGTATTAGTTGATAATCATAATGAGGATATATTTCTTGCTTTAGAAAGTTTGGTTGTAGATTTTGAGAAACGGAAATTAATTTCTGAAAATGCGAGAAAGTATAGCGAAGCTGTATCTTCATATCAGAATGCAATATCGGCTTGGAATAGCGTTTTTTCCAATTTGACGCCTCAATTAAGTAGTCGATCAAAATTTAAATTGGATGTGTCGTCACTTCATATTAAGAGGCCTAATAAAATTGGGTGGTTTCTGAAGAATTTAGTCAAGGCTTCGTCTTATAAAAAGGCAATTTATATTTTTCGAAGCTATGGTTTAATTGGCTTATTTAGGTTGGTCATCACCGGTAGAATTTGATTTTTAGTGATTTTACATATTAGAAACTAGTTAAGTGATTATTGTGCTTAGAGCTTTGATCAGAGGCGGAACGTCTTTTTGAACATTCCGGTGCGTCCGGATGAGTGGGTGATTGCCTATTTTATGCTGCCAGAGATATTGCTGTCAGCGTGTTCATGTGGGCTTCACTCGACATTTTATTGTCATGGATTTAATGAGGACGGGTCGTTTATAGAATTTGCTGATATATCGTTGGGGTCAAGAGTGGACTTCGGAAACGGTGTTATTTGCCAGTATATGGACCTCTTTCTATTTGATGGTTCGACAAAGATACGCGACAAAATATTGTTGCTCCAAGATCCTTTGCTACGGCTGGCTCCGTAAGCCGTGACAATTGGGATAAGCGTAATTTATGCCTGAATGTTCCATAATGAGATGAAAGGGGAGAACGAGGAGCAGACGAACCTCTACGGAATCAGAGCCTTGTATTTAAAAAAAAGTCGCGTTGATGGCGACGAATGATGGGAAAGCTATAAGCAGAGCTCGCTGAACAGTTTCATGGTCATCTCAAAAAAATCATTACAGAGCAGTCGCAGCTTTTTGAACGAGCAGCCTATTTGTTTGGCAAGTAGTAATAGCTCTATCCGTCGACGGTCATTAATGTGAAATCGCTGCATGCCAAGATCGAGGAGCTTTCGCAATAAAATGGTTCTTTAGCCAGTGTTCTGAACCGTGTTTTCTATCATCGCGCAGGCTCCGTGCAATGATGCCGGTATGGTTATCTTCGGGATTATCTTTGTGATCCGTAATAGACTTCGCAAGCGAGATGCGTCTAAAGAATTCCAATGATAAAAAACGTTGTATAATCGATTCATGCGCTGGCGGCGCCTTGTATCTTTTTATAAAATCTTTGCGGTCTTGGTTATAAAGCGCTCCGGCTCCGAACGCTTAGTGATTGGTGCTACCCACCTCAAAGCAAATCGGACGACGGCCAGTCAGCTAAGAATGGGATTATTCCCCGACTTATTGGATGCAACAAGGGTAGATTGAACTCGGAGCTTCATGCGGTATGTGATCATTAAATTTAGCCTTGGTGATGCTGCTTAGTGGAAAAGAGCTGAGTGATTTCGAAGATGCAGATTTCATGCTTGATCAATTTCCAAAAGCAAAAGCGTTGATTGACGATAGAGGCTCTGACGTAAACTTGTTCCTCAACGCGATGATGGCACGTGGCATAGCATCCTTCATTGAATCAAAAGTAATCCGAACGATGCCATTGGCTCAAGATAAGGTTCTCTATCATCATCGATACTAAACCGAAAACATGTTTGGCGGGTTGAAGGATTATAGACTTATCCTTACTCGATATGATCGATGCGCTCATGTCGTCATGTTTGCCATCTGCATTGCGGCCACTGCGATCTTTTGGTGCTAATGAATGTTTCCTGGCTTCTAAATTATTTTTCTAAAAACAGCATTTTTATATGAAATAATATTAGGGCACCAAATATATCCTTAAGTAATTAAGCCTCTATACGGCCATCAGGTTGACATGGTGCGATAGTTTGTACAGTATAACAAGTATTTTTAAAAAAGAGGAATTCTTAGCTATGGCACTATATACACAGATTTTTAACGTTGCTGCTGGGGCGGTATCGACGACCGGCGCATCTGTTCTTTCGTTGTCCTATACTCCTTATACCGGGGGTGGAGTGCCAGGCGCGACGGGTACGACGGTGGCGACGGCGGCTGCTACGGCGATTACGGTTCCGACGCTTGACGTTAATGGCTCAGTGATTACGTTGGCTAATATTACGGGCGATATGTTGGCTGATATAGATTTGCCGACATCTACAACGTCCGCCTACATGGATTTTGCGCTTGCCTCGACTTCAAATGACCTCAAAAATCTTGCCAGTGCGACTTCGTATACCGTAGGCACCGTGACTTACAGTGTTGGCGTGCCTGTAAACGGTGTTATGCCCGCAAATACGGCAACGGCAATGTACTTTTCGGACGCGACATCTGCCCTTGCTGCTGCCAAGGATGCTTTGCTTGCTCCGATCGATCAGGCCGGCGGCAGGAGTTATATCGATTCGTTCATCGTTGATGGGCGGGCCTATGGGACGGGTCTGACGGCTGTGTCTCCGACCACGACGGGTACTATCGTCGGGACGAACAGCGCTCGCTTTAATACAATTGATGATTTACAGCAGGGTGGTGATGGTACGACTTTTGAGACAAATCCACTTTGTTCAGTGGGTTTGCTGAAGGTTGTCGGCATCCTGTCAATGGATCCGGCGATCACGAGCATGTCCGTTTCCGTTATGACGGGCAATATTTCAACCTTGGTTGCAGGTAGCGGCGCAACGACGAAGGTCTATACGCCTGTCGGCGTTCAGTTTGCTGCTGATGCCATCGATGCGATTTCAGGCATTGACGGTATCGTGGTTGATGTTCCGCGCGCGACGGCGGGTAACTTTGTAAGTTTGCCGATTGACAGCGCAACGCTGAGTTTGTTGGGCTCCATTAGTCAAGTGCCGACAATTACTTTGAATGTCGCCGCCTTATTTTCTTCTAACGCTGCACCGCAGCATATCGCGCTAACGCTTGCGCAAGTCGACGCAATCACCTCAAATGGTATTCAGTTTAATCTTGCCAAGGTGGCTAACGGCACTATCACAGGTGATCCCGTCGGGTTCCGAGATGTTGTGAACATTCGCGATACGGCAGCAAATATTGCGGCGTTGACGCAGGAGCAGGCGTCGAATCTCCAAAGCTTGCAGAGTTCTTTTGCAAGCATCAGTTCAGGCGGGCAGCAGGCGGGCGGTTCTGGTCCTGCTCCTACGCCTCATCCGATTGAAATTACGCCGGTGACGGCAACGGGTACTGTGGACACGACGCCAATTCAGTTGTCGTTCGCTACAGCCTCTACGCTGGCCAATTCGGGCTTCATGATTTCGCTTGCCGCAAATGTTTCAACCAGTCTAACTGGAGCATTCGGTGTCGTTACAGGCGATGATATTACGCGCCTTGCTAATGCAGGCGTTGATACGATCAGTTTTGATAATACTGCCGGCATTACGACCGTTGTATCGGCCACAGGCACGACATCGACTGCAACGCCTGCTCCGGCGCCAGGAACGGTATTGGCGGCGGGCACGACGTTCACACCTTATGCGCCAAATTCGCGTCAGGTGATCATCGAGCAGGGAGATCTGCAGGGCCTCTCAAAGGTTGGCGTCGTTGGCCTAAAAGGCAATTCGACCGTTGATGTTGTTGTCAGCGTTGATGACTCGGCGGGTGGCATTAGCCTGCCATCCAATATCGTCTCAAAACTCGGTATCGATAGAATTACGGCCCAGGATGGGAATCTCGACATCGGTTTCATGGATGCGCGTAATGCTTTGAAGGCAGGACTTGCATTCGGTAACGCAGGTGACAGTTCCGATGCGACGCTTTGGGTTACACATTCGAATGATCTTGCAGCGCTTAAATCGCCATTGATCAATTCGTTTGCTGCAAAGGGTATTGACGTTCTGGCCTATGACGCTACGCAAGTGGCGCTTGATCCTCAGGGCAATCCAATTATGGATCCACGCAGCGGCCATGTTGCAACGGGCTTGGATTTCGAGGGTTCGGCATCGAATTCGAAGAATTTTATCGATATGGTTGCAGCTGCAACAAAAGCAGGAATGTCGGTGGATTTCTCTTCGCTTCTTGACGATCGCATTGGTCAGGGGGAGGGCGATTATGCCAGCCATGTTGTCCTAGCAGCTTCTTCGCTTGCTGTGCCGGGTGCAGCTTCCAATTTTGTTACGACCGTGAACGCTATGGGCGATCAGGGCCTTTATATCGGGCGTGCGATCATGGACCAACAGAGTCACCAACAAATGGGTGACTTGGCCATTGAGGTTCATACGTCAGGACTTGCGGCTTCGTCGATCGAAGTGTCGGATTTCCGAGCTTCCGAGAACATGGACGTTTTCGCGAACGAAGCAACGGCTATGTCTCAACTCGGTTCACTCGTGAAGAGTGTTGCTAAAGCAGATGCCCCTGGCATGGCGTTGGTTGATATGACCTCAACCTACGATCAAAACGCCAATAAATTTGGTCTATTCGACGCTATTCAATCAATTGAAGATCACTTCAATGACGCAGGCTACAACCCGTCGGTCTCGGCGATTGCTTCCGACATGCTGACATTCGGCAAAGCGGTAGCCGGAGCTACAAATCTTTATGCCGACTTCCGCCTGTCTGATGTTGACGCTGCGTTTAGCGCAGAGGTCAGCCATTATGATGACATTTATAATGAAGGCGATGGGATTTCTAGCGGTGGAACGGCTGCGGTTGAAACGGCGGTAATGACCAATCTTGTCAAGGCCGGGTTCAAAGGAATGGTAATTGACGATCATGTCCTTAATGATTTTGGGGCGATGGCGATGGGGATTTCCATCAAATCGTCAGCTGCATCGGAGGATCACGAGTGGAGTGATGCGTCGGTTGTAGCAACTGCATTGAATTTGGCGAGTGATGGCATGGGCGTCTACAATAATGCGCTGTCCTTGTCTCAAGCTGCCCAGAGCCTTGATGTGGTTTACGCACTTGATGCATCGGATCTTAGCTCGTCGGTCGGTTTGTCGAAATATGTAATTGGTGCCGACGGAAACGGTATTGGCGAAATCTATTCCGTTAACGGTGCAGACCAATTCCAATACTATCTAAAGGATGGTGTTTCCGGTTTTCGTGCCAATGCCAACACGATCGATAAGATCGTAATCAGCAATGCGTCTAACGGTGATATGAGCATCGATTTGTCAGAGTTTGGCGTAAATCAGAACAACTTTAGTTCAATGATTGCGCAAGCTGGGAATAAGGAAGATACGTTCATGCTTCATGCCAACAATGGGAAATATATTTCCATTCAAATTCTTGGCTTGACTGATCACAACCAGTTCACGGCGGCTGATATTCGTGAATTGCCGGTACATGGCGCCGATACCATTATTGGCTAATTTTTGGTCAATGTTTTAAGAAGCGGGGGCCAGTCGCAAGCTGGCCCCTTTTTCGTCGCGGTTTTGTAGAGTGAGTTCGTTGCGTTGGCCTCGGTTCGTCGTTCATCCTCATTGATCGGAAGTGCTATTCGTTCGGCACGTGGACCGTTTATTATTGTCGCGGTTCTGTCCGGTGTCGTGAACCTTTTGGCTCTGACGGGATCTATTTACATGATGCAGGTCTATGACCGCGTCATGTCCAGCCACTCCGTGCCTACACTCGTAGCGTTGAGCCTTGTGGCAGCTTGGTTCTATTTGATTCAAGGTATCTTGGAAGTCGTTCGCTCGCGCATCTTGATCCGTGTCGGAATGGCGTTTGACGAAACCTATGCCAATCGTGTTTTTGATGCAGTGGTGCGCCTTCCGCTCCGGTCAAGCCGCAGCGGAGCCGAGGCATTGTTGCCCATCCGCGATATAGACGCCATCAGAACATTTCTATCGGGAAATGGCCCGATTGCAGTGTTTGATCTGCCGTGGATGCCGATTTATCTTGCTTTGATCTGTCTGCTCCATCCGGCGCTTGGCCTTTTGGCTGTGGGAGGCGCTACGGTGCTTTGCTTTATGACCTGGCTTACCGATTCTAAGTCAGGTGACGCCTCGAAGGAGGTTTCGCGCGAAGCAGGGCATCGGATGGCTTTTGCTGAGTCCGGTCGCCGCAATGCTGAGATCATTCAGGCAATGGGCTTGACGGAGCGAATGGCAAAGCGCTGGAGCGCGATTAATTACCGGTTTTTGAAGCAAAATGAGATCCTATCCGACGTAAGTGGAGGACTTGGTGGGGTTTCAAAAGTATTTCGCTATATTTTGCAATCGGCGGTGCTGGGCCTTGGCGCATTCCTTGTTCTGAAGCAGGAATTATCCGGCGGGTCGATGATCGGAGCCTCGATTATTATGTCGCGCTCGCTTGCTCCGGTTGAAATGGCGATTGCCAACTGGAAGTCGTTTATTGCCGCGCGCCAATCGGCCGTGCGTCTTGGCGAATTATTCAAGCATCTCGATGAAGGCAAAGAACCCATGCCACTCCCGCCGCCGACGCGCCAATTGTCGGCTGAAGGCCTTTATCTGGCCCCGCCGGGTGGGCGGGAAGCAACGGTCCAGAACGCATCCTTCACACTTACGGCAGGGCAGGGGCTCGGCATTATAGGGCCAAGTGCGGCGGGAAAATCGACCTTGGCGCGTGGATTGGTCGGGGTATGGCCGCTTTTACGGGGCACAATCAGGCTCGATGGGGCGGCTTACGATCAATGGTCGAACGAGGCGTTAGGACGTCAGATCGGTTATCTGCCGCAGGACATCGAGTTATTTGATGGCAGTATTGCCGAGAATATTGCGCGATTTGATGAAACGGCGACATCTGATCAAATCGTCGCGGCAGCGCAAGCCGCAAGTGTCCACGATATGATTTTGCATTTAGCCAATGGATACGGAACGCGTATTGGCGAGGGTGGAAACTCGCTCTCGGCGGGACAAAGGCAAAGGGTTGCGTTGGCCCGCGCTTTGTTCGGAAATCCGTTTCTTGTGGTGCTTGATGAGCCTAATTCCAATCTCGACACGGAAGGTGACAATGCACTGACGGAGGCTATCAAATCGGTTCGGCTTCGCGGTGGCATCGTGATCGTCATCGCCCATCGGCCGAGTGCAATTGCTGCCGTCGATCAATTGGCATTCATGGTTGGAGGCCAGATTCAGGCGATCGGTCCGAGGGACGAGGTTCTCCGCAAGATTATGCAGGGGCAGTCCGGTGCACCTAGTGGCAGCAAACCGGCAACCGCCACTACACAGGTAGCCTTAGAGGCGCCTACCACCCCAACTGCCAGTGCGACGGAAGCGGCGCTATGAGTGTTCAAATCGTCGACCAATCCAAGCCGGCCCCTGTTACCCATACAGAGGAAATTCGTCTCTCCGTCCGGTCTTATGCCATTTCGGGTCTGGCGATTTGCTTTGTGATGTTTGGAGGGGCTGTCCTTTGGAGCCTATTGGCCAACCTTGAGGGGGCTGTGGTCTCGTCGGGGATTGTGGTTGTTCAATCCAATTTGCGTAAAATCCAACATCCTTCCGGCGGGATCATCGGTGAAATTCTTGTCCAAGACGGTCAGGTCGTCAATGAAGGCGATATCTTGATCAGGCTTGATGAAACGGTAACGCGCGCAAATCTGCGGATCATTCGCGATCAATTAGCCCAGTTATCGGGCCGCCAGAGTAGACTTGAGGCGGAGCGTGATGGTGCTGCTACCATTTCCTTTGAGCCCGAACTTTTGGACAATCCGGATGCAGCCTCCACCGTTCAAGGTGAAACCGCTTTGTTTAGGGCGCGGTTGGCTTCCCGAATGAGCCAACAGGCTCAATTGTCAGAGCGAATTGTGCAGTTGCGCGAGGAAATTACGGGCCAAACCGAACAGGTCGAGTCGAAGCGGCGCGAGATTGACCTGATCCGGTCCGAGCTGACGGGTGTTGAGTCCCTTTATAAAACCAATCTTGTACCGCTTGCCCGCTTAACCGCCTTGCAGCGGGAAGAAACGCGATTAACCGGCGAACGGGGTCAAATCGTTGCCCAAACGGCGGCAACCCGCGGTAAAATCAGTGAGACTGAACTGCAGATTCTCAATATTGATAAGGATCTGCAAGCGGAAGTGACACGAGATTTGCGCGATGTTGAAGCCAAAACAATGGAGCTTCGCGAACGCCGGATCACTGCAGAAGACCAGCTACGTCGGATAGTACTTTATTCACCTGTTGCCGGTGTGGTCCATCAACTTAATGTTCATACGGTAGGCGGCGTGATCCAAGCTGGCGAGCAGTTGATGCTCATTGTGCCGCGCAATGATAGCCTGACCATCGAGGCAAAGATTGCGCCGACGGATATTGGCGCCATCAAAATCGATGGTTTGGCCCATCTTAAATTTGTTGCTTTCGACGCGCGGAAAACGCCGGAATTAACCGGGCGGATTTCGGTGATTTCGGCGGATCTTGTGCAACCTCAGCCGGGATCCGTCCAAACCCAGCAGGCCCCTTATTATAATGTCCGGATTGAACTGACAGCCGACGAAGTGGACAAGCTGGACGGCAAGCATGTCGTTCCCGGAATGCCGGTGGAAGTTTTTATAGCGACCGAACAACGCACGGCGTTCGGTTATCTTGCCAAACCAATTATCGATCAATTTTCGAGGACATTCCGAGAGAAGTGATAACGGCTTTGTTTCTTCCGCTCTGAGAGCGCAACCGACATCAAGCTGCCGATAATACGAAATTCTGTTTGCTATCGAAAGCGAAATTGACAAAATTCCGGCAGTGATTGCAATTGACCTGCACAAATTTCGACGAAGCTTCCTGCTATCAGATGCGCGCGCATAAGCAGTGATTAATACCGTTGATGCATTGAGCGACTGGAGCAAAACGACATTGCCGGCATGGACGGGTCGCGGAAACGATTTCCTTATAGGTTTCGTAAATCAGTAACTTCAACACTTATCGGTTATTGAGAATTTTAGAAATGCCGTTTGCCAAAGTATCTAAAATTACGAGCTCCACAGCTCGGGGAGGGGTTGGCGAAACTCTCGTCTCAGTTACGGCACCGGCGCTTGTCAATGCCTTGTTTAAGCCAACAGGTACGTGGCTGCCTTCCCTGAATATGTTTTAAAATTCAACCTCGTTTGCGGGTAGGATTGAATGAGGTAATATCCTCTTTAGCATGAAGCCATTCTTATGGATTTATCGATACGAGGGCGGGCATGCAACGCGATAGGTTATTATGTCGTCGAAACGATCCTGTGGCTGTGCCATGGGCTTTATAAATTTACCATCAAACTAAAAATCCGTAGAATCGTCGGGAAAGCGGAAATTGACTGTTGAATTAATATAGTTCGTTGTAGCGGTAAAAATGATTTCGTACCAATTAGTAAATTAGTTTTTGCTGCCGGAATTGTTAAAAATTAAGTTTAGGACTATTTGGTATTTATGCTCAATTTAATTCTTATTATTGGACTGATATTCATCCTTGTTTGGGCAAGCATTATCGATTTCTACGATATGATCGTGCCTGATTTGGCTAATTTAGCGGTCGCTTTTTTGGGGGTCGTGAGACTTGTCTTACTGGAAAAGATTAACTTTTTTGATGCAAGTTTTGGCGTAATTCTTGGGGGTGGTCTCTTACTTTGTGTCCGTGAAGCTTTTCGTATATTTGGGCAACGAGATGCCCTTGGGCTTGGAGATGTCAAGTTACTCGCTTCCGCCGGAATTTGGGTCGGATGGGCTGGGATTGGCCCAGTACTGCTGATTGGATCTTTATCAGCTCTTTTCGTGTTTGTTTTCAGTGCAATTCGTATTGGTAGACCGGCGTTTAATGTTCCAATACCTTTCGGACCATTTCTAGCCTTCGGTATTATTGATGTTGTATTGTCTTTTGAAATCATGAATTGGCAAGCCTTTTAGGCTTTAATGATTATTCTGCTTGTGTCGGCAATTTATCACGCTGAGTACGGGCCGTATTCGGGCGTAAGATCATATCGAGAGACAATGTCGTAGTGGTATCTCCAGATTTAAATGTAACGTCACGCCGATTGATGCTGATAAGGGTCCAATCCTTATAATTACCATGCAGGGAAACGCGAGTAACCTTGTCGCTGATAATATCTTTGATCAGAACCAGCCCGTCGATGTTGGAGGACAGTATTCCAACTAGTACTCCATCAAAGGTTTGCTCAGTAACTTCTGGGACGAGAGTAGGTGTATCCACGATTGGTCCGAGAGGAGGCTTGCGAACCGACGAAAAAAGCGGGCGTTCACGATATGCTTTGAGTTCATCAAGGGGACGCACCCACTCATTTTCAGAAAAACTTACAGGGCTAATCTGTCCATATGCTGTGAGTGTGAGAGTCACCATCATGCTTAGGATAAGTGCGCTTAAACTAAACTGCGATAATTTGATTGAGACTGAATTCATGGACGAGAACCTGCCCACAAGCCTGAGACAAAGACATTGCCTTGGAGTTTATTCGCTGTATTTGTTATTTCCACTTGTCGCATTGGCTTTATAGCAATTTCGTCGATGTAAATCGCTGGCCGGAAGGTTTCAATCGCATGTAAAGTAGCCTGCAAAGAAGCTTCGTCAATTAAAAAGCCAGCGGAAAGTTCTATGCGGGATGATTTTTTTGTTGATTCGAGTGAAATTATTTCAGTAGATAAAACTGTACCGCCATAAGCCGTAAAGGCTGCATTAATCCATTTTTGAAGACTGGCTGCTGCACGAGGTGCTGACGCCGATGCAATCTGATAGTCGTCTAAATGAACCGCTATTGCTTTAATTGTATTTGGTTGTGTTGTTAAACGGGTTTCGAATTCATTTAGAATCGATTGTTTGTCAGAAAGCTCCTTCAACTGATCTAGGATACTGAAAATAGAGACTGCCATCGAAATCGTCATCGCCACTGACAATCCGACTACCATAAACATGGCTTGTATATGGTCTCTGCTCAATTGAATTGGTAAAGCAAGACTAACCTTCATGGCTTATTCATTCCACGCCCCGTAACGATCGCGTCAATGCGAAAACTATCACCAGCCTGTTGTCGTGTGGTTGCTGCAGAAAAAGTTGCATTTGTAAAAAAATCAGAACTATCGATCAACGCTGGTAGGCTTGTTACATCAGTCGAAATACCCTCAATATGGATTATTCGCTTCTCGATTGTTATTGCCGTAAGGTACGTATTGTCGGGCAGAATGCGAGCTAGTTCATTTAATACTTCAACGACTGGCCGCTCATTTCGTTTTAGATCGGTGGCAATGACAATTTCATCTGAACTTTGATCATTTTTATTGGTCAATTCGATTTTTTCCCGTTTAATATTTTCGAGCCGTAATTGGATTGCGTCAATTTCGGATCTGATGAAATATTGCATGGATAAGTCTGAAATATATAAAATAAATACAATGACCAAAAAACCTGATAATAATCTCCTAATTATTGCTGAAGATGCTTTAGGCATTGACGATAGATGATTGATCGGTAAACGGATCGTATGTCTTTGGTCTTCTATCTTTACTGTCACTTCGCAATAGATTTTTTTTGTTCGTAAATCATTGAACGGGATAAGCAACTCATCAATCTTCGTTTTCTTCGTTGCCGCAATACAGACAGCAAGATCGTTTTTATTTTCCTGGACGATTGCCCAACCGAAAAGCGTCTGTTCAGCTTTCCAAGGCATCAAGCGATCAATTTGTGATCGTATGATTCCATCAATATAGGACCTGGCGCCTACCGGCAATGATAGCTGACGGATTAAAAAGTGGCTTTCTTTAAGCTCTATGTGAATCTCATGATCCCGAGTAATTTCTTCAAGGTATTTACGAAGAGTAAGTGACGAGAAGGTACGTCCATCGTTACCCAATTGAATAAAAGCTCCACCTTCTTGTTCTGCAAATCTCAATTGGCGATTGCGCGTGAACTGCCCAGCCAGAATACTGAAGCCAATTGTGGCCTGACTAATTTGACGGTCGATAAAGCCGGTTAAACGCACACTCACGTGACCATACTCATCCTCGGCATAAGCCGCTTAGTTTAAGTTTGAAGAATAATAATACAGTATTCGATACGGTTCCACATCATTTGGAAAGATTGCTGCTACAATTTCGACGCTCCTGACCACTCCGGATTTCAAGCGAACCGTTATCGTAAATCTCGTTGTTTGGCATTGTTGGATATCCACGTCTGAACGACTTATGCCAAGGCTAGCTAAAATTGCTACGCTGTCCTTCTTCGATCGGCCATGGAGCGTCAAAAGGTCTTGGAGGCGAAGACTGGTCATTTCAGGTAAATTAGAAAGCACCATCTCCGACGCAATCCTAGGATCAATCGATTTCTTGCCTGAATATACGGTTATAAAGGGGGAAAGTCGGTGAAAAAGTTCTAATGATACGCCGTTGATCGATAATAACTCATCAGGATGTGCAAACGGCCTTTGATTGGCTAACGGCATCCTAGCAGAAGGCTGCGGTTCCTTAGCTTGGCCAGTATCGCCTCGTCGCTCAATAATTTCCTGGGCAATTTTATCGGGCTGATCTGAAGGGGTGCCTAACGCCTTTATTAATCCCGAGATTGATTGCTGCGATGCGCTATTTATATCTAAGCGAGCGTTTTCGCCACGCCAGGCAATCGAAACTTCACTGTCATTCAAAATAATATTCGTACGCCCCTCAACAGCTTGTTCCTCTGACGTTGACATGACATTGTAAACGCCGATTTCAAGACCACTTGTAGTGAGAATGTTTAATTCTATCTGATCAGAATCAATCGCCAGTGCGCTCGATCTATTGACGATTAAACGTGAAGTGCTAGTAAGCACAACAACAAGCAGTAATAGGATTAATAAGGCTGATACCAGAACTGCGCCTCTCTCGTTTGAATCTATCCGCTTGCCATTTTTGTCAACGGTCATGGTAAGTTACCATTCTTGGTTCGCGCCGCTCGGTCATCAATTTTTTTCAACATTTTGTCGTGGTGTAAGCTCCTGAGCTTCGGTAGTTGCAAGACATTCTTTAAACTCTGTGGCTCGAGCGCAAGTTGCCGGCCAGGGCGCATGGGGTTTTGCGATAAATGACAATGGTTGGCTGAAGGGCGTACCAGCTTTAATAACTGTAATTCGAATTGCATTCGGCAAGGACTGCCCAGTCCATGTTGATTTCCAAGATCCATTCTCTTTCATGTATAAAAAATTAACGACATATTCATTTGTTAATAATGGAACAATTTCGTCCCACTCATCACCGGTCTTGGATTCTGGACTTTGTACAGCTCGTGAGGCACGTAAGAGACCACCATGTTTGGCCGCCAAAAGGCCGACGGAGAAGAGGCCTTCGTTGTGAGGTCCATTGCCATTAATAATAAAATTTACGCTCTGGTCTGATCCTTTAAACAATAGCGATGAGGATAATTCTGAACTCGGTATTGCAAGCATGCCAGATAGGTCATTTGCGATCCGGTTTACCGTAAGTGCAATGATCTCAATATCCTCTGCACGCTTCGCGCCCGCATTCCAGTTGGATAGCCATTGCCGCGTTACAATCGATAACATTGAAAGCAATAGGCCCGTCAATACAAGCGCAGCTACGCTTTCTAGCAATGTGAACCCAGCCTCCGTCCGCCTCATTTTTTAACCTTACTCAGCATGATCATATCTTTCGAAATTTTCATGCCGGACGAACTTTCAACACGGGTTGAAACTATAATTGGTTGCCAAGTCTGATTAATTTTTAGGGTATTACTTGTTAGGTATTTAAGGGACTTAATTGACCGCTCAATCTTTAAACCATTCATCACAAAGCTAATCGTTGTTGGTAGTGTTGAAAGGCCAGATCTATCAATTTCTAAGGTAGCCTCGAGTGTATGGGCCATAGGCAATCGTTCGGTCAGTCTGCTGGCATAATAGAGTGTGTCGCGCATGATCGGTGCCAATACGGCCATAAACAAACCGACTATAAATATTGCAATCAATACTTCCGGCAATGAAAAGCCACTATCGCCTGATCCGAAATTAGCTTTTGAGTAATAATTTCTAATCCGCAAGAGATACGCTCCCGGTCAATCTGTTTACTGTAATAGCAATCGTACCTTGGGTTGTTTTCAATCGAATGACGCTGCCGCAGGTATATCCATCCGGGAAGAAGCGAATATTAGGTAATTGTAGCATTGGATCGCATTTGATTGGGGAGATAATTTCTAAAATCACATCATTAGGTATGACTAGCCAACGTTCCGCGGTTCCCGATAAAATGCGGTGGTTACTTGCATCGACCACTGTAGATACAGGTAGCCCCTTGAGCCTTGCTGCATAGCGATCGTTGGTCAAAACGGCCATTACTTGATAGGCTAAAGCATTCAATCTATTTGGCGACGTCCCTGATCCAGTACGTGGCAGGGAAAAGGATACAATCAACGCAAGAATTGTGAGTGCAGCTATTGTTTCCAGCAAAGTAAATCCGTCTTCACCTATTTGAATTTTTCTATCCTTTATTGCCCTACTTCGCATGATTTGTGATATTTTGTGGTCCTTCATGGCCATCTGGTCCAAATGATAGAATATCGTATGGGCTGGATTTACCCGGAATGTGATATTGATATGGGTTTCCCCACGGGTCTAGCGGCAATTCGCCTGCTCTTAAATAGGGACCATTCCAAACCGAATTATTTTGCGGCCTTTTGATAAGTGCGTTCAGGCCTTCGCTATTTGTTGGGTAACGTCCATTATCAAGATAGAACAAATCAAGTGAATTCGCAATTGCATCAATCTGAACATGTGCGGCTTTAATTCTTGATTCATATAGATAGCCTAATACACGCGGTCCAATAATGCTTGCAACCATTCCAATGATTGTTAACACAATTAAAACTTCGATCAATGTAAAGCCGTCTTCGTTCGTTTTATAATCCTTCTGTGGCGTTTTTTTTACCGCATTTCTGATGCGCAGTATTAGAAGTCTAATCATGGCTCGTGCGATCTCCTATCTGGTAAGTTCATTGATCGACATTAGAGCCGACATAATTGATACGATCAGTCCACCGATAACCACACTAACGGCAACAATGGCCAACGGGCCTGCAATTCCAATAAGCTTTTCAAGCTGTCTCTCAAATCGATGTTCAAAAAGATCCGCAGCTTGGTTCAAAAGTGGAGGCAGTTGACCGATTTCTTCGCCGATCCTGATCATCCTTATAGCTACGGGCGAAAGTTCACCTATTCTTGACAAGGCTTCATAAGCTCGTTCGCCTTGGCGTACATCGTCACGCGCTTTTGTCCACGCTGCTTTTGAGTGGGGCCTCGCAATCGTTTGCCCAACTAGATTGATGGCGTCGGCGACAGAAACCCCGCTCTTTATTAAGTGACTAAAATTTATACAAAAAGCTACCGTAATATAATCCCGGTATAATGAACGAGCACCAGGAAGTTGGGTAATGTATCCAAACCATTTGGCGCGCCGATCTCGGTTACGAAGTACAATTACAAAAATCGAGATACAGGTGATTAAGATTGATATTGCCAAATAGCGATGGGTTTCAAGGGATTGTGAAAACTTTAATAAATTAATCAGCGCGGGATCCGTTTTCGCTCCCATGCCGGTAAGTATTGGCGCAAAATGAGGCAAGACAAAGCCGATAAAAAAAATAAGAACTCCGCAGGCTGCCATTAATAGTATTGCGGGATACTGTAAACCATCCAAGGCCTTCTGGCGTAACCGATGAGCCTTGGCTCTTTCTTGTGCGATGGCAAGCAAAACTTGGGGTAACATGCCCGACTGCTCGGAAAGCTTGATCAATGCTAGCATGCTCTTAGGAAATAAATTTGGCTCACGAGCGAGAGCATTGGACAATGGTTCTCCTGCCATGACTGCCATTCGGATGGCATGCACATTCTCCGATAACGTGCCACTCATTTCAGGCGTTTCAAGTAGGTTTAGTGATTGGTCGAGCCTTAGTGAGGTTTCTAGCAACATACCTAAGTTTTGTATAAATGTTGTGATGTCATGGTGGCTAGGTTTTCGAAAGTACTTTCCGATTAGAATGAATAGACTTGTTTCTGAGTGCTCTCGCTTTTTTGTTTGATCAGTTGCTGTCGTAATTTCTATAAGGATAATTTTTTTCGCTTCTAATTGCCGGCGAGCATCATCGATAGTTTCGGAGTCAAAATAACCTACAATGACCTCACCCGTTTCTGCCAAGCCACGATAAAAAAAGCATGTCATAGAATAACTCTCTGCGGCGTTACCCGTAAGATTTCCGAGGGTGCTGTGATCCCTTGATAACATTTTTCTAATGCATCGGTTGCCATGTTGAGAAAGCCTTCTCGCGATGCTGCCTCTTCAATAGTTTCCGCATCGATACCATTGCGTATCATTTTACGAACTGACCCCGTTGGTTCGAGGATTTCGAAAATCCCAACACGTCCACGAAAGCCCGAATGATTACAGCGATCACAGCCGACCGGCTCGCATACGATATCACCGGGATTTAAGTTTAGAATTCTAAGACGGGGGTCAGCGTCTATGTTTGCGTAAGTAAGTTTTTTTTGTACTTTGCAATGGGCGCAGAGAATACGAACAAGTCGCTGTGCCACAACGGCGCGAAGCGTTGAACGCAGGAGGAAATCGTCGACGCCAAGATCTATTAGACGCGGAATGGCCGCGGCGGCCGTTTCAGTATGAAGGGTAGTGAGTACCAGATGGCCCGTTAAGGCGGCATTGATGGCGATGCTGGCTGTTTCGGCATCTCGAATTTCACCTACCATAATGACATCTGGATCTTGGCGAACAAAAGCGCGCATGGCGGTTGCGAAGGTAAGTCCAATTTCTGGCTTCACTTGCGATTGACAAATGCCTTGAATTTCATATTCGATCGGGTCTTCAATGGTGAGGATTTTGCGGTGCGGTTGATTGAGGGTGGTCAAGGCTGACGCTAACGTTGTTGTCTTTCCAGACCCTGTCGGCCCAGTAATAATCACCAAGCCATGGGAGAGTGTAAGAACACGATCGATCGCTACACGACTTCTTAACGATAATCCGATTGTGGCGAGATCAAGCACTCCTCTTTCACGGGGTAAAATTCGAATGACTGCTGTTTCACCATGTGGTGACGGCATTATAGCGACGCGGATATCAACTGCTCCCCCAGATGTTAATATGCGCGCTGCTCCATCCTGTGGCAGGCGGCGCTCTGCAATGTTTAAGCCCGCGAGGATTTTGATACGAGATATAATAGCCGGTGCCATCATTCGAGGTGGCGAGGCAATTGGCTGCAAAAGACCATCAACCCTTAAGCGAATGTTTAGTGTGTTGCGCATCGGCTCGATATGAAGATCGGTTGCGTTTACCTCCATAGCACGATCAAATAACTCGTTGACGGCCCGCACAACTGGCGCGCCGCTCGCTAAATCTCGCAAATTATCCAAGTTCCCATTTGCAACAGCGTCCATTGCATCTTCGTCATCGACGGCACTAATGGTTTCGCGTGCAGGTTCGGTCAAGCGGTCAGATAAGAGGGCGTCAAGATCGCCTGTGGCGATCGCGAATAGCTTTGATTTTTTCCCTATGACAATCTCAATGGCGTCAATGAGGGCCTCGGTTGGTGGCCAGCAAATGGCGATAGCCGGCGCTCCATTTGGGGTCAAAAATGGTAAAACGTTATTTTCTCTCAGAAAACGAGCAGAAAACTGGTTTTCGAGGGTCTGGTGTGTTGCAAGCTCATCATATGAAATGCGATCAGAATTTGTGAATTCTGCGACAGCATTAGCGAACTCTTCCGGCTGCAATCCGGTTTCATTCTGGAATTCTCTAAGCGAGCCAATTTTTTTGGCGTCTAACCGCTTTGACAAAGCCGGTCTTAACCTTTCGATAAAATCCTGAAAGGATTCATCTGGTACGCTTTTAACAAGTTCTATCAACGCCACACCCGCAAACGCCTAGCAAAACAAATTTAGCATTTAATAACACCAAAACACCGACTACAATTGGTTGCGATGTGATAGCGCGCCCGCTAATGAATACCAATGTGCTAGTAGCATGTGTATAGCCTCGATTCTAGCGTTTGTTCCAGATCTAGGGTAGCCGATGATAGGCCTTGTTAGAGTAATCGTGATAACTAGCCTGGTTACGCTTGGGGCTTGTAGTGGACTCTATGATCGTTTTGCCGATCAAGGGTCGGACGTTCACTCGGCTTTGGCAGGCATGGATCTGAAGGCGCGTCGTCCAAAGCCTATCTCTTCGACGGACGGACGGATAGATGGCATTCGCCCGCACGCTCAGACCTTTGTGGATGACGCACCATCTGATGAGACCGCTAAATTACCTGCGACCGATCCGGCAGCGGTGGGCAGTGATGGATATGACGTTGACTTTCAAGCAACCCCAATTGAAGCGGCTGCTCAGTCGATTTTGGGCAATATTTTAAAGGCAAATTATGTGATCGACGGCCGAGTTCAAGGTACGGTCACGCTGGCGTCGGGCCGTCCACTTCAAGATAGAGAATTGCTTGTAGCTTTTGAGGTGGCGCTACAAACGGCGGGTGCAGCATTGTTAAGCGAAAAGCATGGATTTAGGATCGTTCCGATTGATGAAGCTCCCGGACGTAGCCAAATCGACATGTCAGCTAGTGCTGAACCAGGTTTTGGACTTACGGTTTTACCCCTCAAATATGTCTCCGCTGAAACAATTCAAAAGTTAATTGATGGACTTTCGGCTAAACCGGGAACGACGCGAGCCATTCCCGGAAAGAATATTCTTTTGATCCAAGGTACGAGCGCGGATCGTCAGACGGCTCTCGATTCCGCTTTATCGTTCGATCAAAATTGGATGAAAGGGCAATTGGTTGGTATATATCCACTCGCAAATTCCGCGCCTGATGTCGTAATCACTGAATTACGCAAAATTATGGATTCGGGCGAATCTGGCGTGAACCAGACTTTGCTGCAATTTCAGACCTTGGTTCGAATGAATGCAATTCTCGTCATTGCAAAGCGGCAAGATTTGATTAAGACCGTCGCTAAATGGATTGAGCGGCTCGATCGATCTGATAGCGCCGCAAATGCTGGGCGCGTGTACCGGGTTAAATATGGTGATGCCAAACAAATGGCAGGGGTTTTGAACGAGGCTTTCGGTGTTAGTTCAGGTTCTAACGCCATAGATAGCGTTGCGGACCCTTTCTTTAAATCTGGGTCATCTATTCTAGGACTGCAAGCGAGCCAACCTGGACAAGGGCGGTCCGACCAAACTCAGTTGCAGCCGGACAATCAAGCCAATAGCATGTCAGCAAATGGTGTCGGGAGTTCAAATGCCGGAATCTTCGGAAATAATGCCGTTCTCCCCTCTGGTAGCTTTGGCAATAACGAGCCGGCGAATACGTCTCCGCGCCAAGATAATAAACCAGACGGGCAGCGGATCAAAATAACGGCAGATCCATTAACGAATTCCATTCTAATTTTTGCCAACAAGGAGGCAGCCGCAATGATCGAGCGATTGATCGAGCGTCTTGATCGTCCTCGTTTACAGGTTGCTATAGAAGCGACCATTGCAGAAGTTTCCCTAAATGAAAGTCTACAATTTGGCGTCCAACATTATTTGAAAGGCGGCTACGGCACTACTTCAGGTTCGATAAGCCTCAATAATGCTGTTAGCCAACAGTCTCTTGGACAAGCGCTGCCTGGGTTTAACTTCCTTTTAGGTGCCCATTCAGATCCGAGTGCTATCCTCAGTGCTTTAAGTGCGAAAACTAATGTTAAAGTGTTGTCGAACCCGTCATTGGTTGTACTCGATAATCAAATGGCATCATTACAAGTAGGTGATCAGATACCAATTGCCACGACGCAAGCTACTTTGGTTGGCTCTAGCACTGTTTCAGGCTCAACAGCATCTTACCCCGTTGTAAATAATATCGACTATCGAAATACTGGCGTTATCCTTAAAGTTTTGCCGCGCGTGAGTGCGAACGGTAATGTCAGTCTCGAAATCGAGCAAGAAATCAGCAATGTTGTTAACAATTCAAATAGTTCAACATTGACACCGAGTGTTTCAGAAAGGCGAGTAAAAAGTGCTGTCGTGGTTGCTTCAGGCCAAACTGTACTGTTGGCAGGCTTGATTAGCGATCAGGAACAGGCGCAACGCTCGGGTATTCCAATGCTAGAAAAGATTACTTTTCTGGGGGACCTTTTTGCTAAAAACCAGACAGTGGCTAACAGGACAGAGCTGATCATTTTCATCCGCCCACATATTATTCAGGACGCCATAGACGCGCAGGAAATTGCAGAGCAGATGCGACAAAAAATGCTCGGAGTTAGACTTCCGAAATAGCCCAAAGATTGATAGGTGAGATTCATATCTACCAGCTACCGCTTATTTGCCATACGAATACTTATCGCAAGTTGGGCCCCCGGTGCCGAAGCAGGGCACATCGTTTATCAGCCCAATATATGCACCTTTCATCAGCATGCGTATCGTATAGGTCGTACTACTCGTCCCCGCTAGGCTTGTGGCCGTTCCGGTCATAGTATGGGCATGGTAGTGGTAGCCAATGCCGCTATGATCATGTCCCCCAAAACTGTCTAATGCAGTACCGTAACCTAGCATGGTAGAATAGGCGCTAAGATAGATACCAAAGAGTGCAACGCCATCATAACCAAATCCAATCAGTGGTGGATGGGTTTTGTCGGTGTAGTCGACGGCATTATAGATGCCAAATGGCCATGTACTGCGATAGGAATCCGCATGGCAGTGTGGGCCTCCCCCACCGGCTCCGACATGACATCCGGACGGCGAAAGCTCGGCGTAGGCTTGTGAAAATCCTAATTGATTGTTGTAGGCAGGGAATATAACCGAGCCATCTACTAAAATACCATTATCAGCGGTAGAAGCGAAATTATATACGTCTTTGGCTAATGACGAAACACCGTTGCTCTTCCACAGGTTTCCGATTGTGTCCATGATTGTATTCTCAGCGACAGAAGTGGACACTTTGCCGTAATCTTTCATCGGAATTCGTAAAACCGTACTCCCTAAATTGGAAAAACGCCCGCGGCACCAACCCGTACAACCCTGCGCTCCGGGTGGGTTTGTAATATCGATCAATCCATTCGGCGACGACTGATTCTGATAGGTAACAATCAACATAAAGGGGTGATAGACTAGTGAGCTATCTTGCTCATTTGTGAACCAGACATAGGGGACCATGTTTTGATTGGGTGTGCCATTCGAAATCGCATCACTAACCAGTGTATTCGCCAAGAGCGCTTTGCGGAATGCGGCATAAACGCTAGTGTCGTACCTTAGTTTTGTGCCGGTAGCTTTGATGGCTGCTAATTGCAAATTTGCAGCAGTTTCAGTTGCTGTATTTGTCCCTGGCGACGCTACTTGAGTTATGTATTTTGTTCCGAAATGTTTGTATACTTCCCCGGTTGTTCCTTCAACATAAGATGGGAGTGTGGTTGAGCTGTAAACAAATGGTGCAGCTTTATCGATACTATAGCCATAGCTGAGAGGATTAAAGTCAGTTGGCATACTGACATTAATTGGCGTATCAAATAGATATAAGGCTGTCGCATTTGATGAACTGGCAACCAGTTTGTAGGTGCCGCTCGAATAATTTACATAATAGCCTGCGGCCCCAAAGGTTGAATCTGCAGTGTGGGTTACCGTACAAGAGGTTTTGCTACTAGCCGTTGAGCAAACATGCGTGTAGGTGTAACGCTTCCACGCTCTAAGAAAATGCGTTGTATTGTCATAGGAGAAAACAGTATAGCCCCAAAGCTTCGAAGCATAACCAAAATTATCGCGAAAATTCAATTTATATGGAGTAATCGTATCCGTCGAATCTGCATCAAGGGACATATTAGGGTGGAGATGGGAATCAAGCCTAAAATATGACGAACCGCTTGGGGCCGTGCCAATAATCGTGTTTGACGCCAACGAGATTGATGAACTGGAGACAGTGTAGGTGCCCACGCCTCCCGTTGTTCCTGAACCCATTGCGGTTATGGTAGCGCCTTTAAAAGCATTATCATCAGATGTTGAAATGGTTGATCCGACGTAAAGAGTGCCTTCAGTTACGGCCGTTACTGTCAGCGTTGTCCCAGTCATCGAGGCGACGCCCACGAAGCGGTCTGAAACAGCCAAAACCATTTTGTTGAGATAGTCGTTATAGGTCGCCGCCGTGCTTATTGTGCTAGACGTTGCAGAATAACCCGTGGTTGCATTGTACGTTGAGCCAATCGACAAATAATAAGCGCTTGTAGAGGACGTCGCTGCGTTTGAAATCAAATATCTATTACGACTTGTTAATGCAGTGGCACCGGTTAGACTAGAAGTATAATAACTCCGCGCTACGATTGTTTTAAAATTTCCGGGTGTAGAATAAGTCGTTGGCGTTGCTGTGAGTGCTGAAGTGGTGCTGCTCGTATACCCGCTAGCTGAGGCGCTGACTGTGCAACTGTAAGACGTGCCATTAATTAAGGAGCTAGTCGTGCCGACGGTCAGTGGGCTACTAGTACCAGTAGCGGTTTTACTGGTGCTGCCTGAAGTGCAAGTTGCTGTATAAGAAGTTGCAGATGTGACGGTGCTGAACGATACTGTTATCGTTTTATCGCCAGATTTAACGGCAAAATTTGACGGTACGCCTAGTGTGGCTGCGGTTGCTGTTGAATTTGTAATTAACACCCATACAAAAAGTATAAGAATATTTTTTACGATTGAATTCATTGAAGCACCCAACACTCCTACTATATTAATAATGCTCATATAAAATCTGTTTGATCAAGTTTTTTTAAGCAGTTTTTTGGTTCGGCATGTTACCGAATTCGGCCGGTTGATTTTAATTGTTGACAATATAAATATATTTATACTATCAAATATCGTAGCCGTGAAAAATATACTATACTTAATACGGCGGAAGTAGGTTTTATATTAGTTTTTAGGGTGCCGATTATGAATTCACGTGCTTTTTTCCCGGTCATTGTTAATCTGGTGCTGGTGGCTGCAAGCCCGGCATTCTCAGCCGGAACTGTTCCGGGTGCGCCAACGATTGGCGAGGGGGTAGCGGGCAATGCTTCGGCTTTTGTCGCATTCACGGCGCCCGCCTCAGTGGGCAGTTCGGCTATAACTGGGTACACGGCGACCTGTGTGTCAGGCTCCGTAACAAAAACAGGCACGTCAACAACAAGCCCAATTACCGTTTCTAGTCTAACTAACGCATCGACTTATTCCTGTACGGTTAAGGCGGCAAATAGCGCCGGATCAAGCCTCGCCTCTTCGTCGGTATCAATTACGCCCTCCACCTACACGCCATCAGTGAAGGGTGTTCTGCCAGGAGATTCGCGTATTAGCGTGATGTACAATTTCATTGGTGGCAAGGTGCTTTCTTCGGTGTCGGGCATTGGAACCGCGGCTTATGTGGCAACATGCTTGTCGTCAGATGGCGGTGTGAGGGGTACAAGCACGAGCAGCGCCGAATATAGCTCGGGTAACTCGTCGGGCAATAAGGCCAACTATACCAACCCATTGGTCGTCAGCGGTCTAACCAATGGTAAGAGCTACACTTGTTATGTTACAGAAACCTATACGAGCAATGGCAGCACAGTGACGTTGCGGTCGGCTTCCTCGGGTTCAACAATTCCAAATGCTGGGCCGGCAAACGCTTCGGGTGTTCTTTCGTCGACGAAAAATACGACATCGATCACCAGTTATCCAAGTTACGCAAGCTATTGTAATTTCACAAACCAGACGGCGACCGGCATGGGAGCTGTGCCGTCTATCAGTTATTATACGACGGCGGGTACTCTAACAACCGGTACCAGCAATTCGGTTCTGACATGTTCTGGAACAACTTCCCGCACGATCACAGGCAATGCTCTACCTGATCATCGATCGTCAGAGTTCTTCACAAACGGGCTTAGCGGATATACAAGCAGTCCATATTTCTCTGGTAACCCAAATTCAATTGGTGCCAAAACCGTGAGTAAAACTGTGCCGTATAACCTCACAGCCACAGTATCAACTGCCTACACCATGGGCGCAAATGGCTATGATACTGCTGCTTGCTATTCATGGACACCCGCAAATGACACAAAGAAACAGTATTACCAGTCGGTAAATGGGGCGTCCGTCCTACGCTGCACGGTCGTGGCCTATCCCTCATATTTTAATAACAGTGTCAAAGTAGAGCCTGGTACGGCCGAGACCTATGTCGGCACATCCAACACTTGGCGGGTTGTTGGAAAGAACTTGTATCAGGATGTTGGTCTCGACCCAAGCAACGCGCACAACCAACCTACAATGTCCGGGTCAGGGCCGAGCTCTAGCACTAAGATGTATGGCTATTATCATTATCATGGCGTGCCTGAGGGTTATGTTGCTCGAATCGGCAAGGGCAATAGCACTATGACGCTTATAGGATTCGCCGTTGATGGTTTCCCCATATATGCACGATACGGTTATACAACGCGAACTAGCTCGACGTCGGGCGTGTCTATTATGAAGTCTAATTATCGTCTGCGTACAACCGCTGAAATCACCTCCGCCGGCTATACTGATCGCCCTTCAGTCGCGCTAGCCCCACTCGGAACATTCGAGCAAGATTGGGTATTCGACGCCAGTGCGGGCGGTACACTTGATGCATGCAATGGACGTTTTGGTGTAACGCCAGAATCGCCCAATACTGCAGTTTATCATTACTTTGTTACGGATACTTATCCCTTCATCCCGCGTTGCATGTTCGGGACCAGCCCCGCATCCTGGGCAAATGATGCCTCTCTAAACTGAATGCGTTTGGTCACAGCTTCAATTTTGGTGGGTATCACCCTCTTTACAACCGCTACCTTGCCTTTCACGAAGTTGGCAAGTGCCCACCTAATGTCGGCAGGATTTGGTTCGATAAATATTCGGTCCGATGATCTTATATTGCTGATCGCTCTTCCTGTAGCGATATTGAATGCTGTAGACGATAATCATGACGGACTCTTGCAGCCCGACGAGATCAAGCGGCATCGAGTTGATATCCTCGAGCAGCTTGCTGCAAATTTCGTGATGCGGATAGGTGGGGCAGACTGGCCTGTCACTGACGATGAATTATTGGTCTCGCTTCATACCGATAATCTCGGCAGCACGCCTCAAATCGAATGGTGGCAACGACGCGTCAAACCCGCTGGAACACCATTAAACGCTTGCGTTGAAATTTCTGCTAACTGGTTTAGTAATAATATGGCACTGCACCAACAATTCACCTACGCTATTCAAATACATCAGAATGACCAAACCGAAATTATTACGTTGACGCGGGATCTATCTCGTGTGCGAGTCTTTTGTGATCATTAACATAAATAAGCATCTCGAAGATTTATTATAAAATTCTTTAAATATCTGTATTTCCGATGCGGCGGGTTCTAACTTTTATTAAAATTTTTTGCAATCGAATTGGAAGTTAGAGTTATTACAGGGGAGTAGAAAAATCTGACATTCTTCTTGTTAGCTTCGACAAGCAGGAGTTTTTAAGACTCTAGTTAAGCCGGATGTCAACGCACTGGCGGACATCAGTCAAACTGCGCAGGATCATTGCCAAAGGCAAATACAAAATAGCAATCTATTTTGAGACAATGAGAAGCAATTAGAAGGATTTTATCCAATAATGTTCAAATTCTTGGTAACTTGTCGGATTTATTTCAGAAAAACTGACCTTGCAGGATTGAGTGCTAGGATAGGGAGGACAGCGTCAGAAAACTAGTAAATGCTACACGACGACACCGAATTAAGTTGTTGGGCTAACGTAAGAATTATTGATAAGTAAACAGTGATTACTTCATTGGTTTCCCTCTGGAATTTGGAATATATAAATTAAAGCAAAGCCGAACAATGAACAGTGCTTAAAATGCCATTCGTTTATTAAAGTTGCACAGAAACCTGCCAATATTTTTTTAAAATTTTGGCGGCACTAAGCCTATATCTTGATTTCCCTATAAGATGGAGCTGAGCATCTCGAATTTTCTCAAAGCGCTTATAAAATAATTGAAGTTAAATCTAAAAATTTGCTATAATCTATTGATACGTTTGACCTCCTCTTTTGATTCTGCGTGAGATTGATATGAGTAATGATTATTATGGATACTTAGTCAGATCAGTCAATTCAAAGCGTTCTTATCATTCTCTGATTGATAACTATTTTACCTTTTTTATGTTCTCATTTCTTTTTTTCGCGAGCATTGTTCCGCGGGCTTCTGCCCACGATGCCACCTTAACAATTAGCCGTTCCGAGCCAACTGTTCTCGAGCTTAGCTTCTCACTCGATACGATTGCAACGCTTCAGCGCACTTTAGTGCCCCGCCTAGATCCAATTCGTTTCTTAATACATTATAGCAATATGCCTTCGAGTGATTTTGAGATCGAATTTGAGAAAGTGAAATTAGCAATCGAAAATGACATCCGTATCGAAGGCCCAGGTGGTTCAGTCGTTAAAGTCGGACCATGGCGATGGCCGTCGGCTAATGAGATGCAAAACAGTCTTCGTGAAACGGTCCAAGCGCTCCTGAACGACCCAACGAAAGTATGGCAGCCAGCTCCTCTTAATTTAACGACATCAGCACGTTCAAAGGTCAATATTATGCGGATCCATCTTTCTTTGGCACAAAGGCTTCGCCCTATTCTTGTTGTTAGACCCAATATCGAACAGTTCTGGATTGATGATTTGTCACCGGACGCCATGATCGATTTTTAAAAGGCTCCTTATCAATGAAGCGTATAAATAGGTAGAACATCTTGAGAAAGTTTCCTTGGAAAGCCATTGTGACCGAACCAATTGTGCATTTTGTAATCTTGGGTGCTTTTGTTTTTGGCCTTGATTTATTATTAAACAGATCAGAAGTTAAACTTAGTACGATTGCGGTTGGTCAATCTGAACAATCGACCATCGTTGAACTTTATCGCTCTGGTCGTGGACGGGATCCCACACCACAAGAAATGAACGAGCAGATAGAACGATGGATTGACGCCGAAATTCTCTATCGAGAGGGACTATCTCTAGGTCTAGACCGCGGCGATGAGGAGATCAGGCAACGAGTCATAGCCAACACACTTGGTATGATCAAATCGTCTGTAACAACAAAAGATAGCGACGATTTAAATCTAAAGTCCTGGTTAAAAACACATCGTAAAAACTATCATATAGTTCTAGAAGGCTCTATCCAATGAGCTTTATACGACTAAAATTGATAAATTTTTTGACTATTTGTTTCTTATTTCTAGGTTTGAGTCCCATCTCAAAATCGGTGGCGCATGAAATTGGGATAGTTGATTTGTCGCTGCATGAGCTCGAAAGTGGGCGGTTTTTATGGACTTGGGAAGCGGCAACAAAGCCCCAGTCGGCCGCTCAAACATTAAAGCCTCAATGGCCAGAAGGATGTCACGAAGAGGGTGCTTTTCTTATCTGCGCACATGGCCTTCGTGGCCATTTGATGATCAATGGACTTGGCCGCAACTATGGCGTTGTTGTACTTCGAATAAATTGGCGTGAAGGTGAACAAACCGTTCAAACTCTGACAGTTCGTGAAGCTGAGGTCCAACTGTTTGGTGCAGCGCGTGATGAACGCGACTTTATGGTTGTTGCGAAAACCTATTTTCAACTCGGAATCGAACATATTTTAACGGGGCTAGATCATCTATCGTTTGTTATTTCACTTCTATTTCTCGTGGGTTTCCGGCGACAGCTGATATGGACTATTTCCGCGTTTACTCTTGCCCATAGTTTTACCTTGATATCCAGCGCAATGGGTTGGTTCAATTTACGTTCGCCACCTGTAGAGGCAACAATAGCACTATCGATAATGCTAGTTGCATCGGAGGCCCTAAAGCAAGGTAAAACGTTGACGCGAGAATGGCCTGCGCCCGTTGCTTTCACCTTTGGGTTGGTTCATGGACTTGGTTTTGCCGGCGCACTGCAAGAAATAGGTCTTCCGGAAGCACATCTTATAACAGCGCTATTAACATTTAATCTCGGTGTTGAGGCCGGTCAACTTTTTGTAATCTTTTGTGCGTGGATTATAGTCGCTCGTCTTTTTAGTATTTTTAAATTTATTAACTATATCTCTTTTCGTAGACCTATCCTCTATAGCATTGGAACCATCGCAACCTATTGGGCCTTATCAAGGCTTATTTTTTTGTAAATTTATTTTTATAATTAACAACTAGGTGGACTCAAGGATCTAACGCGACCAGAGCGGTGAATGCTTTGTTTGGTGTTTGGTAATTTAAGACTGGTCTTGGTCGACCATTGACGTGATTTTGAATGAGTTTGATCCGTTGTGATGGGATATCATTGGACACTGTTCCTTTTGGAAAATACGGCCTGATCAAGTCGTTGGTATTTTCGTTTGTTCCGCGCTCCTAGGGCGATGCATGATGAGCAACATGGACATTCACGCCCGTTGCTATTGTGAATGTTTTATGTAGGCTCATTTCCTTGACCTGATCATAGGTTAATGAGCGAGCGAGATTGGTTGGGAAGCTTGGTCAGCGCTTTGGCGTAAGCTTTACGGACCGTTTGTGCTTGTCTTAGCCCGCCTAAAATTGATCCATTATTGTGGTGACAATAGAGGGAGTTGAAGATGGCTGAGAAGCGGTATTTGGACGAGGACTGCTTGAAGATTTTGCGATAGATTGAGCTGGACTTGGCAGTTTGGGCGGATGTTGCCATGGCTTGCCGGACTACTGGGATAAGCGACGCGACCTATTGTACATGGCGTAAGAAGTTTGGCGGGATGGCTAGACCCCAGTTGACAGAGTGAAGGCCCCCGAGAAAGAGAACCAGCGCGTTAAGAGGGTCGTTGCGGATTTGAATTGGATAAGTTGATCCGGAAGTAAGTCTGGATTTTTTAAAACCCAAGATCTGAGCATCGGCGACCTGAGAGGCGCGTTTGTCCAAGTTCGTCAAAAGCTCGCTATGTCCGAGCGACGGACATTTGAGGTTCTTAGGGTAGCCCCCCGCACCCTGCGCTATGAGAGTAACAAGAAGAATGATGACGATTGATAACGGGCCGCAGTTTACATCAGAACCGTTTCAAGACTGTCTCATCAAAGTTGGCATCAAGCCGATCAACATCTATCCAGGCTCACCCTGTGGTGAGACCGTTAATAAATCGCTGCCGTTAAGCGATTTTAGGTCGAGTAGCTATCATGAGTGCTTCAACGGAACCTTGCGTCGTGAAGTGCTCAACGCCGAATGGCTCTCAACAACCCGACAAGCCCGAACGGTCATCAATTAATGGCTTAAACAATACAACCACATTCGGCCATAACATGCTCACGGAATGCACCCACCGGTCTCCGAAACAATCTTAGAAAATCATCAAATCGCTGGTACATAACAAAGGGGCTAGACATCCTATTGGACGGCGGTGAATGTCTCTGTAATGCATTTCTAAAGCGATACGTCGCTTACCTGTTTGCGCATTCCGTCGCGGATCATGAAAAGGATGTATCCAAGCACGGTCCAAAAATAAAAATTTAATGACTGACCGAATGCTTGTGAGTAGGTTTGTAAAGGAAAAAATAGAATAAAGGATAATAAAAAAGAAGTATTATTTTCCCAATTTGTTGCTCTTGAAGCTTTAAAGGCCAATAATAAAATATACACGACAATCAATAAAAATAGTATTAATCCGATTATTCCAGATTCCGCTGCTATTGAGATGTATAGGTTGTGGGAATGCCAAGGGCATTGGGTAATATTTAATAAACTCTCAATGTTGGCATCTTGTTGGAGTTTCATACAGTAAAGATTGAAGTTTTTGGGACCAATACCGAAGATTGGATTTTCAAATGCAATGTTAATTCCCGCCTTCCACGGCTCGTGGTAGTCGCTGGATACCATCCAAGGCATACGTTTAATGATCGAATCTGTAATGCGTAGATACAACGGTGGGTCTATAATACTGAGCCAGCTTATCATAAAGATAATAAGTGCAATCATCATAAGTAATATAAAAATTGATTTTTTATCTTTATATTTTCTTGCTGAAAAATATAGAATTATCGTACCGATAAATGTAAGTAAGCTCATTATATTTCCAGAAATTATTAAAGCATAAATTATTAATATTGTTAAAATTATAATAATTGACTTAGCGCCTGTACTTAAATTTCCAAGCCTAAATTTTTCAAAGCTTAATAAAACGATCAATGAGCCAAAGCTATTTAAGTACCAACCTGGAATAAGCTTGCCAAAAGTGCCATAAAGTCGGTCCCCTTGGCGCATGAAAAGATATTCCCGTATCATAAACGAAAATTCGATCAGGGTTCCTGCCACTGCTGCCAGCATAAAATAACGTAGGTATTTTCCTTCCCCGCGTGAGAGTATTTGCGATAGTGCAAATGCGTATAACGGAAAACGAATATATGGGACGCTATCTTGATATGAGTGTGTCGGAAATAGCGAAAGACTTGAGCATAATACAATCCATATCCAAAAGATTGTTGCGAGCCAGAGAAAGCGCGATTGTATAAAATGTTTCCACTCAGATTTTGAGAATACGATAAACGCAACAGTTACTAAAATTAGCGCAATATCTGCAGCGGCATTCCCAACAAGAGCGGCAAGCGGCACGGCGCTCAAAAGAATGAGAAGAATGTTATTTTTCAGATTCCCATCTTCTTCCGCCAAACTTACCATTAGATTACCACCTTCTCCCTTTGAGATCCGATAACCAATTCAGCCGTATAATGAATGCTTTAATACGTCAAATACCCTGTTTACTTTTTCGGCGTACCAAACTCTTAGTAGTCGTTAACTGTTACAATTCGGTTGGCCGCGATGAATCAAAAATTAAAAATCAAACAAATCTTCGTTGAGGTTGGTGCGGGTGAACTTATTGATAAGATTACGATTCTTGTCATCAAGACCGAGAAAATTTCTGACCCCGCCAAGCTTGCCAATATCAAGCGGGAGATGGACGCTTTGGCGCCCGCGAGGCAGCGTTTGGTGGACATATATCCTGGTGTTGAGATACTCGAGAAGCAACTTAAGGCAGTCAACGAGGCGCTTTGGATAATTGAAGACAATATTCGCGCGTGTGAGAGCCGCAAAGATTTTGGTCCTGTGTTTATTGAGTTGGCCCGCTCGGTCTACATTCAGAATGACAAGCGGGCGGAGCTCAAGAAGAAAATCAATATACTGTGCGAGGCCAGTATTGTTGAAGAAAAGTCGTATAACGGCTTTTGAAATTAGCCCGAAAGCTTTTCAATCCGCGCCATTACTTCATTAAGTTGAAGTGCGCCCAAGTTTTTCATCTCGATGATGTCCAAAAAAGCGTCGAGGCCGGTTGCCCGCGCGCTTGTGTGGGAGCCGAAGAGGGCGAGCCCCTTGGCGCCCAGATAGGCCGCGAGATGGGTAGGTCCCGTATCATTGCCAATGATGAGTTTCGCGTGGCGGATCAAGCCCGCGAGCGCGTTGAAGGTGATGGGCTTGCCTTGATCTAGGATGGCTTGGGCGGGGAGGGATTGGCAGAGCTCCATCTCGTCGGGTCCAGGCGCTGTGACCACTTGGTGGCCGTCGTCGATCAGGCTTTGGGCGAGCGGGCCGTAATGCGGCCACCGCTTTTGCGGGTGGCGCAGCGAGCTTCCCGGAAAGAGCAGGATGAAACCGGGCTTGAGCGCGTTTGCCTCCATCAGCCCCGTCACGTCATCGGCCATCCAGCGTACGTCGGGCCGCATCGTATGCGTGGTTTCAAGTCCCGCTTGTTCGAGCTGAAATTTAAGCCGCTCCAATATTGAAAGCCGCCGGCTAAGCCGGTTGGATTGAAGTGATAAAAACGCCTCGTCTTTCTGGCTCCACTCCGCGTCGAGCCAATTGCGATACATAAGGGTGCGACTGGAGTTTTGCAGATCGTAAATCAACTCGAAGCCTTCGTCGCGGAGCTCGCGCCGCAATCTTAGGAGAGACATCACGTTCAAACGAGGCGCACGGGGGTCGAGGATAATCCGGTCGATCCAAGGGCAGCGCTCATAGATGCGGCGGAAGGGTTTGGTGGTTAGGAGTGTAATCTCGTCCCCCGGGTGGGCGAGCCGGATATCGTGGATCGCTCCCTCGCTTTGGAGCACATCGCCGAAGGCGCCGAGCCTTATGATCAGAATTTTACGGCGCGATTGTGCAGCTTCCAATTTGTATCTCTGGGGTTAGACCGACTATACTTCATAGTGCAGCTATGTGGTCGAATGGGAAGGGATTTGTCTACGCCCTTTTGCTGGCCCTTGTTCGAGAAATGATAGTATTCCAAGGGATTCCCCATGCGCGTATTCAATGTGATGTTAGGCCGGGCGCATGGCGGGCTGGAGCAGGCGGCGATCGATTATGCCGAGATGCTGGCGCTTAACGGCGATGAGGTGGTGACGATTGGCCACCCGTCCGGTTGGATGCGCGAGAATTTGCCCGCTTACTTCGATTTTATGCCCTTGTGGTGTTGGACGAATTACGACCCGATTGCAACTTGGCGGCTTCGTGCGGCAGCACAGCGGCGTCGTCCGGACGTTGTGATCGCCCATGGCACACGTGCAATGCGCTATGTGGCTCGGCTATCGGGCGTTAGAAAGATAGGCGTGCTGCATAATACGCGCTTTAAGGCCGATATGATGGCGATGGATGGGTTTATTGCCGTCTCGCCTCGCGTCGCTGAGGCTGCCGCTGCGCGGTTCCCTGATAAGTCTATTCAGATGGTACCAAATATGGTGCGTGTGAGAGACACCGTCACGCGTCCGCTCTTCCGTTCGCCGCCGATCCTTGGTTCGCTTGGGCGGCTTCATCGAAACAAGGGCTATGATGTGTTGCTACAGGCACTGGCAATGCCTGCCGTCCGCTCGCAACCATGGATGTTTGTTTTGGGAGGTGATGGACCAGAGCGAGCTAGCCTTGAGCAGCAAGCGCATGCGCTTGGGATTGCTGATCGAATTCGATTTGTAGGCTGGGTTTCGAACCGTCACGCTTTTTTTGATGGGATTGATGTTTTTCTTTTGCCCTCGCGCGAAGAGCCGTTTGGCATTGTGCTGATCGAGGCAATGGCGGAAGCCTTGCCGGTGATTGTAACGGATACCGATGGGCCTTCATTTATTGTCCGTGACAAGGACACAGGATTTGTGGTTCCGCCTGAAAACACTGATACGCTGGCTCGCGCAATCAAGGTGGCGATTGAAAATTCAAACGATATGTCAGTCATGGGAATGGCGGGATATGAGGATGTAAAAGTGCGGTTTAGCCGTGAGGCTGTTGCCGCACTTTTAAGTCATGCCCTTCGAGCGATTGACTGAGTAACTCGATCTTACTCCAACTCGGCCGGAAAGCCCGGTGCGCGCAAATCGGTGTGGAGCGCGTCTTCTAAAAGCTTAACAATCTGCGACGACCATGCGTCGCCACCATAGGCTTGGCGGCCTTCGATGAAGATTTGTTCGGTGAGGCCCGCGAGTTTTAAAGGCACGCCGAATTCGCGGCCGAATTTGGCGGCGAAGCCCAAGTCTTTGCACGCTAAATCCATCGTGAAATTGATGTTGTAGCTGCCGTTCAAAATTACTTGGCCTTCGGTTTCGTGCACGAAGCTGTTGCCGGAGCTTGCTTTGATGGCGTGGAAGGCTTGCGCGAGATCGAGCCCGCCGCGCTTGGCCAACATCAGCGCTTCACCGCACGCGACGAGATGGATGAAGGCCAGCATATTGGTGATGACTTTGATCACCGATGCCGAGCCGATATCACCCATGTGGAAAATTTCGCCGCCAAGTTTTTTGAGTGCGGGCAAATGGGTTTCGAACAATTCCTTCTTACCGCCGACTAAAACGGTAATTGTGCCTTGCGCGGCTTTATGCACGCCGCCCGTTACAGGCGCTTCAAGTGTCTCGACGCCATGCTCGGCGGCAAGCTTGGCCATGGCTTCGATTTCTTCTTTGCCATTGGTTGAGTTCTCGATCCAGGTGCCACCTTTTTTAAGGCCCTCCAAAATACCATTCTTGCCGGCAAGAACGGCCATCGACACTTTTGGCGAGGGCAGGCAAGTGATCACGGCATCGGAGTTTTCGGCAACGGCCTTCGGTGTGTCAGCCCATATGGCACCGGCTTCAATCAGCTTCTTGGCATTTTCTTTATTGAGGTCGGTTACGGTGACTTGGTAACCGGCCTTGACGAGGTTCATCGCTAGATTGGCACCGAGATGGCCTAAGCCGATATAGCCGTAACGTAGCATTGTGGGGGTTCCTTTTGTTGGGTGGATAGGAAGTGGCGAATGGCGAACGGTGAGTAGCGAATAGGGATTAAGTTATCTTTCGGACCGCGCGTCTCCTGACGCGCATGGAATGCGAGCCGGAGGCTCGCGGTCCAATCATTAGCCCCTATTCGCTACTCACCATTCGCCAGTCGCCTTTTCTAATTCGGTAAATTCATCGGATCAAATACCGGCACGAGATGCAGGTCTTTGCCGGTGTAGGGGTGGGCGCGGGCGAGCTCTTCATCAAGCTCAATGCCTAAGCCGGGTTCATTTGATGGGATCACGTAACCCTCTTCCCATTTGATTTTGTTTTTGACGAGCGCGCCGTAGAAGCCATCGAAGCGTTCAATACTTTCAAGCACTAGAAAATTAGGGATCGAGGCTGCGAGTTGGATGTTGGCGGCGGCTTCAACTGGCCCGCAATAGAGATGCGGCGCGATTTGCGCATAATGCGTTTCGGCCATCGCTGCGATTTTTTTGGTTTCCATCAATCCACCCACACGGCTAATGGCCATTTGCAGAATATGCGCCGCACCAGTTTGTAAGACGCGGGCGAATTCGTACTTTGTTGAAAGACGCTCGCCGGTTGCAATCGGAATAGTAGTTTGGCGCGCAACGATGGCCATTTCTTCTGGCATTTCCGGTGGTGTTGGCTCTTCGAACCATAGCGGATCATAGGCCTCTAAACGGTGGGCCAAGCGTATGGCGCCTGAGGTTGTAAATTGTCCATGCGTACCGAATAGAAGGTCGGCCTTTGTGCCGCAGACTTCGCGTAATTTTTTACAGAATTGTTCCGCGCGATCCATCATTTCCAAGCTTGGTTGACGGGGATCAAAGGTGCCGAAGGGGATGGGATCGAATTTAAGCGCGGTGAAGCCTTGCTCCAAATAGTCAACGGCACGCTCGGCGGCGACATCGGGCTTGTAATAAACATCGGTGTCGACATAGGCGTCACCGCCTTTGGGATAGAGATAGGTGTAGGAACGAAGCTTCTCATGCACCTTGCCGCCCAAGAGCTCATAGATTGGCTTGTTAAGCGCTTTGCCATTGATGTCCCACATCGCGATTTCAAAACCTGCGATGATGGCGGTGAGCGTTGGGTTTGGGCGTTGTGAATAGCCGCGGCCATAGACGTTTTTAAACATTTTTTCGAGGTGGAATGAATCCATGCCTTGAATATGGCTTTCAAACACATCCTCGATCATCACCTTCATCGCCTTGGCGCTGAAGGCGGCATCATACACTTCGCCAATACCGGAGATGCCGTTATCGGTTGTGAGCTTCACAAAGATGAAATAGCGACCACCAAATTTTGGCGGCGGATTGCCGACGATGAAGGTTTCGAGGGATTGGATTTTCATAGATGCGTTTCCCTTTTATTTTCCGTCATTGTGAGGAGCGAAGCGACGAAGCAACCCAGTTCTTTTCTGCACCATCAACTGGCTTGCTTCGCTGATCGCTCGCAATGACGGTTAATTTAAGCCTTTATCCGCAATGACGCTGGATCATACATCGGCTTTAATGATACTTTCGCTGGAATGCGTGTTCCCGCCACTTCAATCTTATAGCTGCCTACCAACAGATCATCGACAGTTGCCGCATGTTCAGTTCCGATATAGGCAAGGCCTACTGCACCGCCGAGCGTGTAGCCATACATCGCGGAGGTGAGGCGTGAGATGCGCTTACCGTTTAGCCAGACGGGCTCGTCGTGATAGAGCATCATGTCGGGATCCGAGATCAGGAATTGCGCGAGCCGGCGTGTGATGCCTTGTTCTTTTTGTTTGAGCAATGCTTCGCGTCCGATAAAGCCGCCTTGCTTGTTCCATGCGACGCAGAAACCCAAGCCCGCTTCGAGCGGCGTATCTTCTGGCGTGATGTCATGACTCCAATGGCGATAGGCTTTCTCGATGCGGAGCGAATTCATCGCGTGATAGCCCGCATGTTTTAAGCCATACGCTGCCCCATTCGCCAGAATGAAATCATAGACGGCGGGTGCAAATTCCGACGGAATATAAAGCTCATAACCAAGCTCGCCGACATAGGTGATGCGGGTGACGCGAACACGCGCTGGGCCTATTTCAATCTCGCGGCTTGTGCCAAACGGGAAGGCCTCATTCGATACATCATCGGGCGTGAGCGATTGCAGCAGGGCGCGCGAATTGGGGCCCATCAAGCCGATGGTGGACGTACCTGAGGTGACGTCCACCACAGCAACGGCCTCGTCTTCACGAATGGCGTTTTCGAGATGACGGCGATCATGCAATTGCGTCATCGCAGCGGTGACGACGAGATACTCGTTTTGGGCGACGCGTGTGGCGGTGAGATCGGCCTCAATGCCGCCTTTCTCATTACACCATTGCGTGTAAACCACTTTGCCGACGGGTACGTCCATCTCATTCACGGAGACGCGGTTCAAGAGCTTCATTGCGTCGCGGCCTTTGACCGTGAATTTCGCAAACGCGCTTTGATCGAAAAGGCCAACGGCTTCGCGCACGGCTTTGCATTCTTCGCGGGAATTTTCAAACCAGTTGGGCTTACCGAAGGTGTACTCGTATTTTGGCTCTTGGCCCTTGCGCGCGAACCAGTTGGGACGCTCCCAGCCTGCGACTTCGCCAAAGCATGCGCCTGCGGCGGCGATGCGATCATGCAACGCGGTTTTGCGTACGCCGCGTGAGGTTTCATATTGTTTGAAGGGCCAATGCATGGCGTAGAGCAAGCCAAGCGCTTCGGAGACGCGCGGGATCAAGAAATGCTTGGTATTTTGATGCGGGTAGAGGCGGTTGATATCGACATCCCAGAGATCGAAGGGCGGCTCGCCTTCGGTGATCCAATGCGCGAGTGCCATGCCTGCACCGCCACCGGATTGAATGCCGATGGAGTTAAAGCCCGCAGCAACAAACACGCCCTTCACTTCAGGTGCTGGTCCTAAAATATAGCGCTGGTCGGCGGTGAAGCTTTCAGGCCCGTTGAAGAATTTGCGGATGCCTACTTTCTCAAGCGACGGAATGCGCTTCATCGCGTCTTCGAGAATGGGCGCGAAGTGATCGAAATCTTCCGGTAGCTCGCCAAATTCGAAGTCGTCCGGAATACCGTCCAGCGCCCAAGGCTTGGCTTTGGGTTCAAACGCACCGAGCAACAGTTTTCCGGCATCTTCTTTGTAATAGGCGCAATGATCCATATCGCGCATGACGGGCAGATCGGGCGTCATGCCTTCCATCGGATCGGTGACGATGTAGAAATGCTCGCAGGCTTGAAGAGGCACATCGACGCCGATGGTGCGGGCGAGCGAGCGCGTCCACATGCCGCCAGCGATCACAACTTTGTCCGCTTTGATGATGCCTTCCGCCGTTTCCACGCCGACGGCGCGGCCATTCTCAACGATGATTTTTTCGACGAGCATATTTTCATGAATGGCAACGCCGGACATGCGCGCGCCTTTGGCCAAGGCCATCGTCGTATCAATCGGATTGCACTTGCCATCGGATGGATACCAGATGGCGCCAATGACATCGTCGATGTTCATTAA